>CAZKSU010000066.1:0-9867 GCA_964555455.1 uncultured Carnobacteriaceae bacterium | reverse complement strand
ATCCAGGGATCCGGTCGCTTCTTTAAGGTAACGCGCAATAAAGGGAACCGTATTCCCTTCATTTAATAATTGAAGCACCACTTCAATTTGCTCATTTTTAAATTGGTTTAATTCTTTTTTTAATAAGTTCAGTACACGTGTTTCTGTTTGTTCACTTTGTTTTTCTGCCATCTTTTACTCTCCTACTATTCACTTTTCATCAACAATTAAAATCGGTAGCCGTCATTTACAATGGAATAATGCTCGACTTTTTTATCTTTTTCTAAAACCAGCCCGTGCAACAATCCGCCATACACTGCGCCGCCGTCAATCCCCATTAAGCCATCGCCGCTTTCCCAAATGCCATAGTTGGACATCGTTGGGTTTAAAGTAGCGGTAACAGTGTGGCCAAAGATGATGGTTTTGCCGGTATGATTCGGCTGATCATAAAAACCTTCACGGATCCAGACAAAATCTTGATCGGATGAATCTCTCCAATTCTCTTTTTTCAAATTCACTCCTGCATGCACAAAAAGATAGTCGCCCCATTCATAATAAAGCGGGAATGACTTCAGCATCGGCAAGATCCATGGATAGAGTGTTTTAATGTCTTCCGCGTTTTTTCGGAAGTCACGCGCTTTCGTCTCACGCCCCAGCAAAGAATTCACCGTCATTTCTCCGCCATTCATATAATATAAACGGAGATTTGCAGCGGGGTCTTCTAAAAAATTCTCGAACATTTCATCATGGTTGCCCTTCAGGACAATTGCATTTTCTTCTTCGATTAACCGATGCGCGAGTTCTAACGTTGCTTTTGAATTTTCACCGCGGTCAATTAAATCTCCAACGAACAGCAATTGTTCTGCTCGCGGGTTCCAATGGTCAAGCAGCTTTTCCAGCATGGTGATTTGTCCATGGACATCACCTATAACAAACATTCTCTCTTTATTCGTCATGATGAGATTCACTCCTTTCACTTAAATACTCTCTATCTATTTTAGCACAGATTGGAAGGGGATAGAAAAATGAGAAATTTAAATGGAACGATTATGAATATTCTGTAAATATATTCTAAAATATCGCGTTTTGTTGTAATCCGGCAAGCGATACACGTTATACTGGGCGTGACGAAACTATTTTAATGAGAGAGGATTTTTATATTGAAGAAAAGAACGATAGGTATCTTAGCAGGAATGATTGCGCTAGTGGCTTTACTATTCTTTATTTGGCCGCGCGACACGCAGACCGAAATCCCGGAAGTCGAAACGACCCAAGTGGCTGAACAAGATTTCCAAGATGTCATCAGTACGGTAGGTGTCATTGAACCTTCCGAAACTTTTGATGCGGCGTCTTTCACTAGCCAAAGCCCCGTTTCAGAAGTCCCTGTTGAAGTAGAGGATGAGGTTGAGGAAGACCAAGTCCTTATTCGTTTCCTTGACGGCACACAGATTATGGCTCCTTTTTCGGGAACAGTTGTTGAATTGAATGTGGAGGAAGGCGATTTATTGGCTGGGCCGCAGCAAAACGAACCGGCGCTTGTCTTAACAAGTCTTGATGATTTGGAAGTGCGTGTCGAATTATCTAAAAATGAAGCGGATCGTGTAACGGTTGACCAAGAAGTGGAATTAACTTATCTAGAAAATACGTATGATGGAACCATTACACATATCGATGCAGTGGCTTCTTCAGACGGCGGCTCTTCTGCTCTGCCTGTAGGACAAAGCACGCCTACATTAACGGCGACAATTGCATTTAACGAAGAAAACACTGAGGCACTCATTCCAGGCTTTGATATCGACGCAGATATTGTTACAGAGACCACTGCAGGCTCTTTGGCTATTCCAATTGAAGCTATTTTATATGATGACAACAACAACCCTTACGTTTTTGTTGTCGAAGACGGCGTGGCCCGACAGCGTGAAATCACCACAGGCATTCAGCAAGGCGTGACGATTGAAGTCACCAATGGTCTTGAGCTGGGTGAAGAAGTGATTCGCCTGCCAGAAGAAGAGCTGGAAGACGGGACAGCAGTCACTGTAGTTACTGACACGAGTGAAGACAGCAATGAATAGAAGGCGGATAGTATGATTGAATTAAAGAATATTTATAAAATCTATGAAATGGGCGGTGAAACTTTAACCGCCTTGGACGATATCACCCTGACGATCGCCGAGGGAGAATTCACTTCCATTATGGGTCCGAGTGGTTCAGGCAAGTCGACCTTGATGAATATGACCGGGCTTTTGGACAGTTTTGACCGCGGAGAGTATATTTTAAATGCTATTAATATTGGCGAGTACTCGGATAAAGAATTGGCGCAGATCCGAAACAAACAGATTGGTTTTATTTTCCAATCCTTTAATCTGATGCCGCGTATGACTGTTTTAGATAATGTGATGCTTCCTCTGGTCTATGCCGGTATTTCCTTAAATGACCGGAAAGAAAGAGCGACCGAAGCATTAGCTAAAGTAGGATTGGCTGATCGTGTGAATCACCGTCCGAATGAAATTTCAGGCGGTCAAAAGCAGCGGGTGGCTATTGCACGTGCCATTGTCAATAAACCAGCCGTTATTTTAGCAGATGAGCCGACAGGGAACCTCGACTCCACCACCGCCGAGGAGATTATGCGGATTTTTCAAGAACTCAATCGGGATGGAGCCACGATCGTCATGGTTACCCATGAGCGCGAAATTGCTGAATATACCAAAAAAATTATTCATCTAAGAGATGGCAAATTAATAGATGAAGAAGAAATCACACCCAAAAGTTTACTTGGGGGTGCGAACGTCTAATGTTATTTATAGAAAATGTGAAAATGGCGATCGACTCGATTTTTGCGAATGTGCTTCGGTCCATTTTAACGATGCTCGGCATTATTATCGGGGTGGCAGCTGTCATTACTATCTTAGCCGTTGGTAACGGAGCGACTGAAGTCATTACGGAAACTTTCGCGGATGTCGGTGCGACAACAGTCAGCCTGTCCGCGGACGACTCTGATGGACAAGTATCTGGCGATTTGATGACCCTGGAAGATTTTGATTTGATTCGCGAATCTATCCCGGAAGTCAACTATATTTCTCCACAAGTGCGGTTATCCGGGCAAGTCGAAACGATAAACAACGGAGCTAAAACTGTTATTTTTGATGCAGGAAATTTAGATACCCAACACGTCACACAAACCATGTCCTCGCAAATCGTGGCCGGACGTTATTTTAACCAGCAAGAGCTGGACAACGCTTCTGAGGTCATTGTGATTGACGAAGACTTGGCTCAAGCAGCTTTTAATCGAACAGACGTCGTCGGAGAAGTTCTCCGATTGAACAGTGACGGAACGATATTAGATTTAGTGGTTGTAGGGGTTACGGAAGGCATGTACGATGACTTGCAAGGTCAATTTGATATCGAAGAACTGCCTTCCTTTGCTTCAATTCCTTATACAACCGTTACGAATTATTTTCCTGAGCAGACGGAGATTGAAGATGGAGTCATTATGGTTGATGAAACGGAGAGTATTACTCCCGTTTCTAAACAGACGGTTCGCTTATTGGAATTACGTCATGATGCGGTCGGAAAAAATGTGTACAATGCGCAAAACTTTTTAAATGCGTTGGATCAAGTAAATAACGTGCTTGATCTGTTTATTCAGTTTATTGCGGCCGTAGCGGCTATTGCTCTGCTTGTTGGTGGTATCGGTGTCATGAATATTATGCTTGTTTCCGTCACCGAGCGAACACGAGAAATCGGTACACGTAAAGCACTAGGGGCGACCACCAATATGATTCTGCTGCAGTTCTTAATCGAAGCGGTGCTGCTGAGTGTATTCGGCGGTTTGATTGGTTTGCTGATTGGTGCCGGTCTATCCACTGTCCTTGGGAATTTCTTAGATATTGTGCCTCAAATTGGCTGGGGAACTGTAGCCGGTGTGGTAGGATTTTCTGTCCTCATCGGTGTCTTCTTTGGAATCTATCCGGCTAGACGAGCCGCGAAACTGAACCCAATTGATGCCTTGAGATATGAATAAATAAATTAAATAAAAACTCTAGGAACTTAACAGTTCTTAGAGTTTTTTTGATCGTTGCGCTATAATAAGACCAATTGATGGAATCACAGAAGAGAAACAACAAGGAGAGGTCACATGTTTTTAGTTTCAGGAACTTTATTTATTCTTTTTTCATTCACATCTTTGCTGCTCAATCATCTTTATTTCCCTCATACGGATGATCCCTTACTGTTATTCTTAGCTGTTTTTTCTTTTTTAACAGGGGCTTTTTTGACTTATCTTCAGTTTAACCAGGATGAGGACGAGTGATGAAGAAGTGGAGCATCTGAAAAAGAGAAAGTTTACTCTACTGGGCATCTTTATTGTAGCCGGGTATCATTTTTTCATTGGTCCCCACTCTGGACATTCTTCCGTACTTCATCCTCAAGTGATTCGTTTCGTGTTAATTGTTTTGTTTGGGGGACTGGCCTCATTGGATTATAGGAAAGCATCAAAAAAATAGTGCATTAAAAAACCGATGAACCTCACCATTTCGGAAGTGTTCATCGTTTTTTTATTTTGCCTCTAATCGAAATTCACTCATCGGATAGATAGGGCTAAATGTCTCTTTTCAATGTATTTCAGAAATTCTAGGCAGGTTTACCTTGTATCTCTCAGATCAATCGTAAAAGCCTCACCATAAGGAAGGTACTCTGCCATACCGTCTTCTGGCCATCCTGCAGAATAAAACTGTAAGTCAAGTTGTTCGGCATTTGCTAATTCGGAAGTTGAAAGTTCCGATTTACGTTCACTTAGTGTAAAAGAATTTCTCCGATACTTTTGCGCATTCATATTATAACTTGCTTCGAAAACAACTGTATTCCCTTTCTCATCTTCTCCGCGTATTTCAATCAGCTGAAAGTCTTCATCTCCCCAGTTTTCAGAAGAAATTTCTATATAATTTAAGAGCGGATGGACGTATAGAGATTCAATATAGTAATCATAGTCCCCTGTACTGACGAAGTGATCAATTGTATACACTTGTGTATGTTTGGTCAACTCTTCCATCGTCGTCTCTGTCGCAAAATAAGCAACCCCTTCAATTGGCGGTAAAGATTCAGGATTTTCACTTAAATCACTTGGATCGTAATAGCGAATATCTTGGAAAATCATTTCGATATGCATATCCTCTTCCACTATAGATTCCTGTGTCAGTTCAGTTGAATAAACCGCACTAAAAATATTTTCTTCCTCGTCATACATTTCACCTATACCCACTAAACCTTGCGTTTCTAGCGGCTGGTCATTTACCAAAATTTCAAAGCCACTAAAACCGACAAAGAGTTGTTCTTCTGCAGGACCCTCTAAGTCAATCAAAACATTGAAAACGATGCGGTGGTCAAATGCAACCATGTCCTGAATACTAATTTCAGCATCTTCCACCCTTGCTGTCTGATTAAAGGAAAGTGCTGTTTCAGAAGAATTCGTTTTTTCATTTCCGAGCGCCTGGCTTAAACCGTATTGTATGTTCTCAATGATGGAGTTGGCTGTCGCCTGAACTTTTTGCCCAATTTGCGTTTGGCTTCCAATAAACAAGAGGAAAATAACCGCTGCCGTCGCAAAGATTGGCTGTAATTTTTTTGATTGTTTTTCTTCCTTTTTTATCTTTTTCGTTAAAGAATAAAACAGTTTGTCTTTTTCCTCTTGAGAAACTTCAACGGCTTCATAAGACTCCATGTTTATCTTTAAATGATTCATCTTCTGATAGATTTTATTTTTATTCATCCTGACCTAACCTCCCTTTTTGCAAGAAAAATTCTCTAATTTTCCTTTTTCCTCTAGATATTCGACTGTATAAAGCACCTGGAGTCAGTCTGTATCTTTTGGCAATGGTTTCCGTTGACTCCGATGAATCAAAATAGGCTCTAAATAGTTTTTTATCTCTTTCATTCAATGGCTCAAATAATGCTTCTAACTCAATTTCCCATAATTCCTTCTCAAAAGGTTTATCTGTATGGGCGTATGCTTGCTCGTGTTTCTCTTCTTCCCAGTGAATGTGATGTATTGTTTTACTGTATTTCTTTAAGTAATTAATGGCTCGATATTTAGCAATCACACAAATCCAATTTTTAAAGCTGGATTTTGTTTCATCATATTGTTCAATATTCGTCCAAATCGCAAGCAGCACATCATTCAGACATTCTTCTTGATGTTCAGGTAAGACGGCTAGTGTTTTATGGATAATAGACATCAGCAAACCTGCGTATTGATCGATGAGTTGTCTTAATCCCTCTTCATTTCGATTTTTTATCTGCAAAATCATCTGTTTATCTTTCTTCACTGTATCCCCCCTTATGCCTCTTCACTTATAGATACAAGAAAAAAGAGAGCAATCTGTCATTTTTTGGAAATTCGTTAATCATTATTAAGTATATAGGATCATTTTCTCGAATCCATTGGATCTTCAATCGAATCTTTTAGAAAAAAGAAAAACCGGCCAGAAACTAGAAATGACTGTCTAGTTTTTGACCGGTTTTTGAAAATTTTTTTAAAGCTCTCGCTATTAAAGCAGGTGAGGATCATTCTCCCAAGAGATCAGCTCTTTAGGATCTTCTCTGTTCGTATCCCGTCCTTCAGGCGGAAGGTTTTCAGCAGATTCGGGTTCTGCAGGTTTTGTCGGAACATTTAAATCTCTGAACCCGCGTGCATTGTCTTTTTCATTTTGCTCGCGTGACTGATGCAGCATCGGCTCTAAATCAACTGTTTCTAAATCAATTCCTAAAGCCTTGGCGACACCTTCCCCGTACGCAGGGTCTGCCTGATAGCAATGATTGATGTGGCGGTGCTTAATTTGCAAGGTTGAATCGCCCATGTTTCTTGCTGTATTTTCAAACAAGACAAGCTGTTCTTCCTCACTCATGTTGCGGAATAGTTTTCCTGGCTGAGTAAAGTAATCATGGTCGTCTTCACGGAAATCATAAAAATCAACCTCTCCGCCTTTTTCTGCCGGCCCGCCCTTTTCAGGCGAATCGACAAAGTTTCCGTAAGAGTTAGGAACCGTATGGATTTCATCTGAATTGTTAAAAATACGCCCTTGCCCGTTCATATGGTAAGGGTGGAAGTTTTCAACCCCGTGCGGATAATTTACAGGCACTTGCCAGTAATTGGTGCCCAGACGGTAACGTGCTGCATCTTGGTAAGAGAACAGCCGCGCTTGCAGCATCCGGTCAGGAGATGGCCCGATGCCAGGCACAAAAGCATTGGGATTAAAGGTTGCTTGTTCCACATCTCTGAAATAATTCTCAGGGTTTTTATTTAATTCAAATTCCCCCACCTCAATGAGTGGGAAGTCTTCTTTATACCAAACTTTTGTTAAATCAAAGGGATTGTACTCCAGATTATCCGCTTCTTCTTGGGTCATCACCTGAATGTACATTTTCCATTTCGGGTATTTCCCTTGGTTAATCGCTTCGTATAAGTCGCGCTGATGCGATTCACGGTCTTCCGCAATGACGGCCGCTGCTTCTTGTTCTGTCAGGTTTTGAATGCCTTGCTGGGAACGGAAGTGGAACTTGACCCACACTCGTTCATTTTCTTCATTTACCATCGAATAGGCATGCGAAGAAAAACCATGCATATATCGGTAGGAAGAAGGGATTCCTCGATCCGACATGGTAATCGTCAACTGGAATAAGGATTCTGGCAAGGAAGTCCAGAAGTCCCAATTGGTGTTTGCGGAGCGCACATTGGTCCGCGGATCACGTTTAATGGCGTGATTTAAGTCTGGGAATCGTTTCGGGTCGCGAATAAAGAATACTGGGGTATTGTTCCCTGCTAAATCCCAATTTCCTTCTTCTGTATAAAATTTCAAAGCAAATCCGCGGATATCGCGTTCCGCATCCGCAGCCCCGCGTTCTCCAGCGACTGTTGAGAAGCGGGCAAACATTTCTGTTTCTTTGCCTACCTCTG
The DNA here is from genome assembly GCA_964555455.1 of uncultured Carnobacteriaceae bacterium. Taxonomy (GTDB): domain Bacteria; phylum Bacillota; class Bacilli; order Lactobacillales; family Carnobacteriaceae_A; genus Atopostipes. The sequence goes on along the minus strand of CAZKSU010000066.1, from coordinate 1,940 downwards.
AGAATATTTTCGCTTTCGTATACTGAGTGATATCATTCGTGACTTTAAACGTCCCAAAAGCACCTGAGCCCTTAGCATGCATAATGCGTTCCGGGATATTTTCACGGTGAAAATTCCCCAGCTTTTCAAGGAGCCAGACATCCTGCATCATTGACGGGCCGCGTTTACCAGCTGTCATTGTATCCTGATCATCATAAACAGGCGCTCCTGCTTGCGTATGTAAAACTGTATTCTCTTCTAAACGATCGTTACGGCTTGAAGAGTATTGATCTAAACCATTTTTGTCCATTGGGTTTCTCATATCTTATCCTCCAAAATGTTTCTAAAAATAAATCCACCCTTATTTATACCATTTTCTAATCTATATATCTATGTCTGTTGACTGAATCTCTTTGTTTATTAAAGAACTCAAAATTCCTTAATAGAAACTTCTTAGAAAATTCATGATTTGAAAAGAGCGAGCCAGCACATTTTTCTATCACGAAGGGTCTCTGCAAAACAAAAAAGAGCCTATAGATTTTTCTATAAGCTCTTTCCTTCTTTTGCCCCTTATACGAGTTCAGTTGAACTGGCGACTTGCATTTGATAATACAGGCCTTCGTTTCGCATAAGTTCATGATGATCTCCTTGTTCCACCACCTGGCCGTCCTGCATCACAAGAATCAAATCAGAATCTTGAATCGTGGACAGACGGTGGGCAATCACAAAACTCGTCCGCCCTTCCATCAAGGCATGGAAAGCATCCTGAATCAAAATTTCTGTTCGTGTATCAATCGACGAGGTGGCCTCATCTAAAATTAATACGTTTGGAATATTCACAAAAATGCGTGCAATCGATAACAGCTGCTGCTCGCCTTTTGATAGGGTCAGTCCTCCATCGGTCAGCAAGGTGTCATACCCTGCTGGCAAGGCTTCGATAAATTTATGGGCATGGGCTGATTTTGCGGCTTCGATCACCGTCTCCCGGCTGACATCTGGAAAACCATAAGCAATATTGTCGTGAACAGTACCGGATTTCAGCCAGACGTCCTGCAGCACCATCCCTAATTGCTCGCGCAATGAAGCCCGGGTATAGTTTGTAATCGGCTCTCCATCTAGCGTAATGTCTCCTCTATCCGTTTCATAAAAACGCATCATCAAGTTGATCATCGTCGATTTACCCGCACCTGTCGGACCGACAATGGCTACTTTCATTCCCGGCTGAACATCAACGTTTAAATCCGTCAAAAGTTCGACCTCTTCCACGTAAGAAAAGTCTACGTTATTAAAAGCTACAGCGCCGCGAACGGACTCTGTCTCGTATTCTTTAGTTCCTGTCTCTTCTTCTACAGGTCCATCAATAATTTCAAACAAGCGGTTGGCTGAAGCCAAAGCACTTTGCAGTTCCGCAAGAACATTTGAAATATCATTAAAGGGCTTTGTATATTCACGGGCATAATTTAGAAAGACCGTCAACCCACCGACCGTTAACGCATTATTAATAATTAAGACCGCTCCCATAAAAGTGACTCCTGCGTAAATTAAAGCATTAATAAAACGGGTAATCGGATTGACGGTAGACGAATAGAAAGTCGCTCGTTCTGAAAAGTGGCTGTATTCGTCATTAATGGCATCAAATTGGTCTTGTTTGCTCTCGTGAATATTGAAAAGCGTGATGATTTCATTTTGCGTCACACTCTCTTCAACAATTTCAGAAAAGTCCCCGCGCAAGCGCACACTTTTTGTAAAGGACTCGTAGCTTCTCTTCGCAATAAATTGGGAGACAAATAGAGACAGCGGCGTTAAGATCGCCACTACCGCCATCATGACCGGATTGATTCGAAACATCATCACCAGCGTAAAGAGAATCGTCAGGACACCGATTAGGAACTGCTGGAAGACTAGCAGCAGACCGTCGTTTAATTGCTCACTGTCGGTTGTCAGACGGCTCACTAAGTCTC
>CAZKSU010000065.1:0-9877 GCA_964555455.1 uncultured Carnobacteriaceae bacterium | reverse complement strand
AATATTGGAAAACGTTCGGATATTTTGTTATACTCAGAAAGGTTATTAAGGAAGGAGGCTCACCATGGCTAATATCTATGATACAGTCAACCAAGTTGAGCGCGAATTACGTGAAACAGACCAATACGTTGGCTTACAAGAAGCAATTGCGACAGTGAAAGCTGACGAAGAAGCAAACGGCATTTTAGGAGAATTCCAGCAAGTCCAGCAAATGATTTACCAGAAACAACAAACTGGACAGCAAGTAACGGAAGCAGAAGCTGAACAAGCACAAGCAGTTTCTCAAAAAATGCAGGAAAATGAACTAACGATGGAATTGATGGATAAAGAACGTGCATTGAACGAAGTGTTAAATGATATCAATCAAGCGATCATGAAACCTATTCAAGAACTTTACCAATAATTTCAAACTTTGGCTGGCTGTAAAGGCTGGCCAATTTTTCCCCATTCAAAAGAACATACGTACCCATAAGGTGGTGAAACCATGATTACATTTATACATGCAGCCGATCTTCATTTAGATACGCCATTTTCGGGCCTGGAAAAAACGTCCAAAGAGCTGGCCGATAAATTGCGGGCAGCGCCTTTTGAGTCCTTTGCCAACTTGGTCGACAAAGCCCTTAAGGAAGAGGTGGACTTTGTGCTGCTGGCGGGGGATTTGTACAATACGGAACAGATCAATATCAAGGCACAGAGCCTATTTGTCGAGCAGCTGGAGCGGCTGAATGCGGCCAACATTCCCGTATTTCTCATTCGCGGAAACCATGATTACCTGACGGAGGATACGAAAACCTTGTCGCTGCCGCTGCCGGAAAATGTTTATACCTATACGGAGGAAGTCGAAACGCATGAGCTGACGACCAAACACAGTCAGCGAGTGGCGGTGACCGGCTTCAGCTACAATTCCAAATGGATTTTTGACCGCAAAATTAAAAAATACCCTCAGCGGCAAGCTCATGTGGATTTGCAGATCGGACTTCTGCACGGCTCACTGGATAGCCTCCAGACCACGGAAGCGCGCTATGCTCCATTTACCATCGGGGAATTGCGCAGCAAAAACTACGATTACTGGGCCCTGGGCCACATTCACAAGCGCGAGCAAATTGCGGAGAGCCCGCTGGCCATTTACCCCGGGAACATCCAAGGGCTGCATAAAAATGAAACGGGCCCAAAAGGCGCCATGCTGGTGAAATGGTCGCCGCGCGAAATAAAAGCAGCTTTTTTCCCGACGGCGCCGATTGTCTGGAAAGAAGCGGAGATCGACATCACCGGCGTGGAAAGCCTGTCTGCGCTGTTTGAAACCATCCAAGGTGAAATGGAGGGGCATAATGGACCGGAAGATGTGCTGGTCACTGTCAAGCTCCAGGCGAGTGAAGAGATGGATGAGCGCTTAATCGCCACCATCCAAGCGGCTGATTTCAGCGAACAGCTGACGAGACAGCTGGCCATGCCCAATCATTGGTTTGCGCAAGTGGACTTTCGCTTAAAAGAAGCCAGCAGCCAGCTGGCTTTAGAAAAATTGTATCCCGAGATTTGGACAGATGTGGTGGAGCAGACAAAACAGAAAAAGGCTTTTGATGAACTCACGGAAGGCATTTTTAATCAAATTCCTCAAAGGTACCGGATCGCTCACGAGGATGAGAGCTACCGGGAAGAGCTGATTCAAAAGGCGATTGAAAAGATTCAGATGAAGTAAAAAAGAAAAGAAATCAAGAGAGAAAAGAGGTGATTGGATGCGCATTAAACGCTTAGAAATTTATGGCTACGGAAAATGGGTCGATGAAACGTTTGATCTGCCGGAAAATGTGCACTTGTTTTATGGAGCAAACGAAGCGGGCAAATCGACGCTGATGTCTTTTATCCATAGCATTTTATTTGGCTTCCCGACCCGAAACAGTGTGCTGTTGCGCTACGAGCCAAGGGAGAGTTCCAAATATGGCGGCAAGGTCATCGCGGAAGACCCGCGTTTTGGCGAAGTCGTGATTGAGCGCACCCACGGAAAAGTGACGGGGGATGTGTTCGTGACCTTAGAAGACGGCACGACCGGGCAGGAAGAGCTGCTGGAGTCCGTCTTATACGGCATGGACCGCACGATGTTTCAAAACATCTTCTCTTTTTCTTTAACCGATATTGAGAATGTCCATAAATTAAACAAAGACCAGCTGAGCCGGTATCTATTGACGGTGGGCACGCACGGCACCGAACATTATCTGGAATTGGCCGACCAATTTCACGCTGAAGCCGATAAATTATACCGACCCTCCGGCCGCGTGCTGGAGCTGAACAAACAGCTGGAGCGGATGAAAAAACAAGAAGAGCATCTGATTGCTTTAGAGAAAAACAATGAAAATTATTTAAACTTGATGGAGCAAAACACCAAAGAAAAAGACGCCTTGAATGAGGCGGAAGAACAAGAACATCAAGTCAAAGAGGAATTGTCCCATTTACTGGAGTTCAAAAAACAGCACCATGTCCTGCAAGAGATCAAGACGCTGGCAGAAGAGATTGCGCAAACCCATCTGCCGCCTCTGAAAGAGGACGGGCGCCAGCTGCTTGATGAGTACAAGCGGGATCTGGCTAATCTGCAGACGCAGCTGCAGGAAGTGACCGACAAGCAGCGCCGCCATCTGGATACCTTTGAACAAGGCGAGCTGTTGGCGAATTATCAAGAACACCGGGAAGCGGTAGATGCCTTAGAAAATGATCTGCCGGACTTGATTGAGACCTTGAGCGCTTATGAGAACAGCAAAGAGCGTCTACGGGAATCACAGGCACAAATCAAGCAATTGGAGCGGGAGTTAAGCTTATACGGCAGCACCCGCGCTGTGCGTCCTTTTTCCCATGCGGAGAAACAAAGGGTGCATGCCAATGCGGCTAAGATGGATCAGCTGCAAGGCGCGGAAGAACAGCTGGGCCGGCAGATTGCCGAGCACCAAAATGATTTGAATTTAAAAAACCAGAAGCTGGACCAATATGAAGAAATGATGTGGGACGCGGCCGAGTTTAAAGCGGCAGAAGCGGAACTGCAAGCGGCGGAAGCGCGGGAAGAGAAGAAACCAAGCCGCACGCCGGTTTTCCTCAGCGTCCTCTTGACGCTGGCTTTGGGGGTCGGAGCCTTTTTAGCCGACACACCTTTATCCTGGATTTTTAGCGGTTTAGCGGTGCTGGCCATTATCGTGGCCGTCTTGTTTGCGCGCAGAAAACCAGCAGCGGAGACTGTCGATAAAACCTACCTGGAAAAAGAATACCAGCGCCAAAAAACGCTCAAAGATGAATGGCAAGACGCCTTGAGCAATTTAGATGCGGCTCAGGCCGATTTTCAAGCGCTCCTGCAGCAGAGAGATGCACTATTGGCACAGCAACGGCAGCTAAATGACGAGTGGCGCGAAGCATTAATCACCCACCGGCTGCCGCCGCGGCATTTATTTGCCGACGCTAAAAAAGTGATGGAGCAGGCCGAACAGCTGCAGCAGATTTTGGAGAAGGCGGACCAGCAAAAAGAAAAGCAGGCGGCTTTGGAAACGGCTCTCGAAGAAAAAACGGCGCCGATCATAGAGGTGCTGGCTTTAGAAGAGGCGACGGCTTATTCAGAAAGAGTCACTCAGTTCCGAACATACCACAGCCGTTTGCGTCAAGAGATGGCCAAAGAACAAGAGAAAATCCAAGAGCTGAATGCCTGGAATCACGAAGAAAAGCAAATCAAAGGCCGCATCCACACGGTCCAAGAAAAAACGAAGTTCTTACTGGAAACAGCCGATACAGAGACTGAAGAAGAGTTTATCAGCCTGTACCAGAAAAAAGCAGCGCTGGATCAAAAGAAAAGCCGGCTGCAATTTCTGCAAGAAAATGCGCCCGATTTTGACCCGACCAAAAAACTGCCGACGCAGGCGGAATTGGACAAAAGGGAAGAGACGATCCGCATCAAGCTCAAAGGGGTTCAGACGAAAAAAAGCGAGGCGCTCAGAAAACAAGCCAATACGCAATTGTCGATTGAGCGGTTAGAAAAAGACGGCACCTACACCGATGCCCTGCAAACCTTTGAAAACCAAAAAGCGACTACACAGCGCTTAGTGGACGAGTGGGTCTCCGATAAACTGGCTGCGGGCATCATCGCCCAAACTTTGAGCCAAGTGACCAATGACCGCTTTGAAGAGATCATTGTTGATGCCGAGGATTACTTTAACTTGTTAACGGACGGCGAATACGAGAAAATAGTCTTTAAAGACGAAGAACTGTTTGTGCAGGCACGCACCGGTCAGCTGGTGGATGTGCGCGTGCTCTCGCGCGGAACGGCAGAACCTTTATATGTCGCCATCCGCTTAGCCTATATCAAAAACACACAAGACATTATGGAACTGCCGATTATTATGGACGATCCTTTTGTCAATTTCGATCAGAGACGGCGCCAGAATATGTACCGGCTGCTGGCGCAGTTAAGCGAAGATTTGCAGCTGATTTATTTCACCTTCGACCCCGAAGTGCTGACTTATTTCACAGAAAACCAAACCACTCAACTAGAAACGAGGAAATAACATGGATAAAAAACTGTACGATTATAAAATGGATGAAATCGTGGAATTGTTTTTACTCATTAAAAGCACCGCAGAGCGTAAAACGAAAACAGGCAAACCTTTCCTGACCATCACCTTTCAAGACACCAGCGGCGAGATGACCGGCAACATCTGGGATGTCAGCCCGCAGCAGCTGGAAATGTTCCAACCCTCTGCGGTGGTGCATGTCAAAGGCAAGCGGGAAGAATACAACGGACAGCCGCAATTGCGGATTGACCGCATCCGCCTCGCAACGGAAGGTGAACCGAATCGGCCGGAGCTGTTTGTGAAACGGGCGCCCATGAAAAAAGAAGTGATGATTGAAAAAATCAATCAGATTATTTTCGAAATCACGAATCCAAATATGAACCGCATCGTGCGCCATATTTTGAATCACCCCAAATACAACAAGGCCTTTTTCCAAGCACCAGCGGCCAAGTCCAATCACCATGCTTTTGCAGGCGGTCTGGCTTACCATACGGTGTCGATGCTGGAAATGGCGCAGGCGGTCGTCAATTATTATCCGAACATCAACCGCTCGCTTCTGTATGCGGGGCTGATTTTGCATGACCTGGCCAAAGTGGTGGAGCTGACAGGGCCGACTGCGACCGAGTATACCCTAGAAGGCCAGCTGGTCGGGCACATTGTGCTGATTGACCAGGAAATTACTGCGGCATGTGAAGAACTGAAAATCCCAACCGACTCCGAAGATGTGTTAATGCTGCGCCATGTGATTTTAGCGCACCACGGGGAGCTGGAATGGGGTTCGCCGGTCCGGCCGCAAGTCAAAGAAGCCGAAATTATCCATTATCTGGACCAATTGGACGCGAAAATCAATATGATCGACGACGCCCTGCAAAAAACAGAACCGGGGGACTTTACAGGCAAAGTATGGGCCTTGGAAAACCGCCGTTTCTACAAGCCGACCTTCAAAGATCCGGATGCGCAGTAAATTTTAAAAAAGTGTGAAAATTTATAGAATCGTTTAAAAGGCCTCTTTTGTGTGGTATATTATTCAAGTGTTCACTGCAAGCAAGTGAACGGTAACTTGGACTTAGAATAAAAATTAGGAAGTGTATGTTAGACATGAAAAAAATATTATTAAGTGCTTTTGCGACATCCGCGTTACTATTAGCCGGTTGTTCAGATCGAGGCGGAGAAGTCGCTTCAACTGAAGCAGGCCGTATTCGCGAGCAAGACTTATACGAAGAAATGAAAAACGAACCATTGCAAGGCGGCATGACAGTTGGCGAGACTGTTTTACAAAAAATGCTTTTACAAGATATTTTCGAACACCACTATGGCGATCAAGTCACTGAAGAAACGGTGGATGCTGAATTCGAAGAATCAGCGGAAATGTTTGGAACAGTGGAAGAGTACGAAGAATTGCTGGATATGCAAGGAATCGACGTGAACTTTGTTAAAGACAACATTCGTTTAACGCAGCTTTTCCGCGCAGCGATTGCGGACCGTGTAGAAATTACCGAAGAGCAAATCGAACAAGCGTATGAAGCAGGTCGTCCAATGACGGCACAGCATATTCTTGTCGAAGACGAAGAAACAGCAAACGAAGTGATTGCGCAGCTTGAAGAAGGTGCCGACTTTGGCGAGCTTGTTGAAGAATACTCAAAAGACCCAGGAAGCTTAGAAACTGAAGGCAAATACACCTTTGGCCTAGGCGAAATGGTGCCGGAGTTTGAAACAGCGGTGCAAGAATTAGAAGTGGGTGAAACAACCACTGAACCGGTTCAAAGCCAGCACGGTTTCCACGTGATTCGCCGTTTAGAGCCTGAAGGAGAATACGGCTCACTGGAAGAACAGCGTGAAGGCATTGAGCGTTCATTGATTGAAGACTACATGAACGATCAACAATTCATGGCTGAACTCGTGACCGACTTAGCGGACCAAGCAAACGTTCAAATCGCCGACCAAGACTTAATGGGCGCAATGGCCGCTTACCTGCCACAAGAAGAACAGCCTGCTCCTGCTGAGGATGCTGGCGAAGACGCCGGTGCGGATGAAGAAGCGGGAACGGAAGAAGAACCTGCCGCTGAAGAAGAGGCCGGTACAGAGGAAGAAGCAGGAACAGAAGAAGAAACTGAAGAACCTGCGGAAGAAGCGACTGAAGACCAAGGTTCAGAAGAATAAGCCTTATAATCGAACAACAGAGAAACTCCTTGACTCATAACTGAGTGAGCGGGAGTTTCTTTTTTTTGTCGAAAAGGGGAGCCGGCTGCCAAAAGAGGTTGCGCAACCGGCCGAGAGTGTTTAGGGAAGAAGCGGTTTTTTTCAAAACCGGCCGCGGCTGTTTAATGTTGTGTGTTTGGCTAACGTATCCTAAAAGGAAACAAATCGATTTTAATCCGCCTAACGCAACCGCCAAACGGCCTATTTTGATGCGTCATTCGATTTCGCAACCGCTCGAGCCATAAAAAGCCAAGCTGGAAACAAAAAAAGACTAGAGAATGAGCTCTGCTCATTTTCTAGCCTGGATAAGGATTTACTTGTCAGAGTCGGACGTTGAATCCTGTGTGGCTTTTTCCACCGGCAGTTTATCGGTCTTTGCCTCAATCCGGCGCTGCATAGCATCGACTTCCTGGGTAATCTCTTGAATGCCGTCATTGATGCGGCGTGTGTAGACTTCCGCTTCAGTTTTGAAATCATCGGCAAGATGTTTGAACTCAGGGATCGGTCCTGCTTGCAGTTTGGCGACCTCTACTTGCAAGTCATTGGTTTTCGCTTGCACATCGGAGACTTTGTTCTGCACATTTTCCACATTGACTCGGGTTTCTTGATAAAAGGCTTTGATAAACTCTTGATTTTCTTTTCCAGTCCGCGGTGTTCGAAGCAAGACATAAGAACCGCCCAGCAGGGCACCGACACTGGCACTCATTAGAAAACTAAACATTTAGGATTCCTCCACTTCGTTTACAATTTTATCTTTCAATGTATCCAATTCATCATCGGTGTACTTGTCTTCATTGTGCGCCCACTCCAGACCAAAGTCATCTTCTTCCGAATAGCGCGGCAATAAGTGGATGTGGCTGTGGAAGACCGTTTGCGAAGCCACTTCTTCATTGTTGACTAAAATATTTAACCCTTTCACTTCATCGTCGAAATCCCTTAAAGCACGCGCCACTTTAGGCACCGCCGCAAAGACTTCGCTCGCTAAAGCTGCATCGTAATCAAAGATATTGCGCACATGTTCTTTTGGAATCAGCAACGTGTGACCTGGCGTCACTTGCGAGGTGTCTAAAATCGCAAAGACATGCTCATCCTCATACACTTTGCGACTAGGAATCTCGCCATCACGAATCTTACAAAAAATACAGTCTGACATTTTACCGGCCTCTTTCTATAAGTAATTACCTTTATTTTAGCACGAAGTGTTTCATTTAGGAAACAGTTGCCATTCAAGCCGGCTTAAATTTCACGGGACAGCTGCTCTAAATAGACGCGCATAAAATCGGTGCGCTTTTTCGCTTCGAGTTTGCCGCCATCGGTGTTCATCTGTTCTTCCAAAAGCAGCAGTTTTTCGTAAAAATGGTTCACGACGCTCGAATGGTTTCGGTAATTTTCTTCCGTTAACTCTTCTGCAGCACGAGGACGGTCCTCGGTATAGAGCGGATCGCCTTGACTGCCGCCGTAGTAAAAGGCACGGGCAATGCCGATCGCTCCAATCGCATCCAAGCGGTCGGCGTCCTGGACAATTTGGCCCGAAAAGCTCAATGCCTTTTTCTTTTCTAAATTTTTCGAATACGACAGATTTTGAATAATGTCTAAAATATCCTCGACTTGCGCCGGTGCGGCTTCAGCAGCCAAAAGTACTTGTTTAACTTGTGCCGGTGTTTGCCGCTGCGCAGCCGCCAGCTTCTCATCGATTGTATCGTGCAGCCAGCAAGCCGCCTGAATCACTTCTAAAGCTTCCCTTTCTAACTGAGGCGGACTAATTTTGCGCGCATTGTTTTCGACGCGCAAAGCATGCAGCCAGTCATGGCCGGTCGTATCCTCCGCCAGCACCCCCTGGGCAAATGCCCGAATCGCTCGTAAATCCACACAATCCTCTCCTTGTTCGTTCTTTTTCTTAGTATACCACAGCCCCTTTCACCCAAAGAAAAAAGCCGCTTTAAACATCCCCAAACATTCCGTTTCTAAAGCTGCCGCTTTTACGATAAAATGCATCTAATTAAACTGAAACACCAAAGGAGAGGAAAAATGTGACGAAAGCAATGCGTTATGGCAAGGATTACAAAAAGCTGCCCGTTTACAGTGCCAAGTCAGGCAAAGGGGTCGAAGTGCGTCCCGATGTGTATGTCTTTACCGATCAGATTGTGAATGTCATTTTTGTCGGCGACCCCAGCCAGTCGGAATTTGTGCTGATCGACACCGGCATGCCCAAGCGAGCCGAAGTGATTATCGAAGCTGCCCAAGAGCGCTTTGGTCCCCAAGCCAGAGCGAAAGCGATTATCCTGACCCATGGCCATTTCGACCATGTCGGCGGGATCATCGAGCTGATTAAAGAATGGCGGGCGCCTGTTTACGCCCATCCGCAGGAATTCCCTTATCTAACCGGCGCCAAAGCGTATCCCAAACCGGATTGGTCAGTGGAAGGGGGCTTGGTGGCCAAAATGTCGCCGGTTTTCCCGACCGAGCCGATTGACATTGAAGGGCATGTGCAGCCCCTGCCTGTGCATGGGGTGGTGCCGGAGCTGCCGGCTTTTGAGTGGCTGCATGTTCCGGGCCATACGCCAGGGCAAGTCGCTTTGTACCGTGCGGAAGACCGCCTCTTGTTTTCCGCGGATGCCTTTGTCACCACTAAGCAAGAAAACCTCTACGAAGTCGCTGCCCAAAAAGTCGAAATCTCCGGTCCGCCGAGATACCTCACGCCCGATTGGGAAAAAGCCGAAGAATCGGTGCAGAAACTGTGTCATTTGCGGCCGATTCTGGTCGTTGCCGGACACGGCCAGCCTGTCGAAGGCGAGGAGCTGCAGCAGGGGCTGAACCGGCTGGTGCGTGACTGGCAGGAAGTGGCGCGGCCCGATTCCGGCAAGTATGTGGATGATCAAAAAGACGAATAAACCGCCAGCGCTCTGCTTCGCAAATGAGGGAACATGCCTCAAAGAAGCAGAGTTTTTTTATGCCGCTTTTTCGACTCAAAAATTAATTTGAGAAATAGCATCACTTGTTGTATGATAATAGTCTTGTGACAAGTGTTGAACAGAAACAGACGGGTAGAACGTTATCCGAAAAGAAGCAATGATGATAAAATGAGTAGACTGAAGAACGAAAGAAGGTAGACGAATCATGACGTTAAAAGTGGCCAATTT
>CAZKSU010000064.1:0-9949 GCA_964555455.1 uncultured Carnobacteriaceae bacterium | reverse complement strand
AAGAGTGGTACCGTAGTTAAGTCTGCCTCTTCATTAAGAAGAAGCAGGCTTTTTTTGTTTCTGTGAACCAAAAAAAGAAAGAGGAGACAACCATGAATTTTCAGGGCAGAAGTTTTTTAAAGGAAATGGATTTTACAAAAAAAGAATTAGAGTATCTGATTGATTTTAGTCTGCATTTAAAGAAATTAAAACAAAAGAACATTCCGCACGAATATTTAAAAGGGCAGAATATCGCTTTGCTGTTTGAAAAATCTTCCACACGGACGCGAGCTGCTTTTACTGTGGCAGCCAATGACTTGGGGGCTGCTCCAGAATTTTTGGGCGCTTCCGATATTCAATTAGGAAAAAAAGAGTCTGTTGCCGACACCGCAAAAGTTTTAGGCTCCATGTTTGACGGGATTGAATACCGAGGCTTCAGCCAAAAAGCAGTCGAAGATTTAGCCAAATATTCAGGAGTGCCGGTTTGGAACGGCCTGACGGATGAGTGGCATCCGACGCAAATGATTGCTGATTTTATGACAATAAAAGAAGAATTCGGAACACTCGAAGGTTTGACCTTGGTCTATGTGGGAGACGGAAGGAATAATGTGGCCAACAGTTTGCTGGTCACCGGAGCCATCTTAGGCGTTAACGTCACGATTGCGGCTCCTGCCTCTTTATTCCCGGATAAAGAAGTACTGGCTCTTGCTGAAAGATACGCCGAAACCTCTAAAGCCACTATCCGATGCGAGGACAAAGCGGCAGAGGCCGTTCAAGAGGCGGATATTATCTATACCGATGTCTGGGTTTCAATGGGAGAAGAAGAGCAGTTCGAAGCGCGCATTCAGCTGTTAAAAGAGTATCAAGTCAATCAAGAGCTGATCAGCCATGTAGAGAAAGATTTTGTCTTTTTACACTGCTTGCCTGCGTTTCATGATACAAAAACACAGTACGGGAAAGACATTCAAGAGACATTCGGTCTTACTGAAATGGAAGTGACCGACGAAATTTTCTATGCCGACTATGCTAAACAATTTCAGCAAGCTGAAAATCGCATGCATGCGATAAAAGCCATTATGGCCGCTACCAATGGCCATCTGTTTATACCCAGCGAATACTAGAAAAGAGGAGAATAAGAAATGATAAAAGCGAGTATTGTAGGAGCCACTGGTTACACAGGCAGTGAATTGATTCGTCTGCTTGTTACCCGAGAAGATGTCGAACTTAAACACTTAACCTCTAGAAGCCATATTGGCCGGGAAGTAGCGGAATTTTTTCCTTATCTTACGGGCTTCCTTCAACAAAAATTTGTCGAGCTTGATCCGGAGAAGATCTTTTCGGAAAGCGATGTGGTCTTTATTTGTCTGCCGCATGGTCATTCCATGGAGCTTGTCCAAGAAGCCAAGAAATACGACGTGAAAGTGATTGATTTAGGGGCTGATTTTCGCCTCAAAGATATTCAAGAATATGAGGAGACATACCAAGTGGAGCAGACTGCGCCGGATGTTTTAGAGGAAGCGGTCTACGGGTTTTCAGAGAAATACCGCGACCAAATTAAAGAGGCGAAATTTGTCGCTAACCCAGGCTGCTTTGTCATGAGTGCCCTGCTAGGTCTGAGCCCAGTCATCAGCCAGGGAGTGGTGGATACGCAGTCAATTATTATCGACAGCAAAACCGGTGTGAGCGGTGCTGGCAGATCTCCGGCAGTGGACCGTTTATTGTCTGAACTCCAGGGAAATATCCGCGCCTATAATGTTTTAAAACACCGTCATCGTCCCGAGATTGAGCAAGAATTAGAAAATCTCTCAAGCAGTGAAGTGCAAGTTCAGTTTACACCGCATCTGCTGCCGATTGAAAGAGGCATTCTATCGACCATGTATGCTGATTTAAAAGAAGGACAAACAGAAGAATCGATCCGGGCCATTTATGAAGCAGCCTATGGAAATGAGCCTTTTGTTCATCTGCTGCCTAAAGGCATTCTCCCGGAGACAAAAGCGGTTAAGGGAACCAATCATTGTCATATCCAAATTCAGGTGGACGAACGGACCAATCGACTGATCATCCTGTCCGTCATCGATAATTTGGGCAAAGGGGCAGCAGGTTCTGCCGTTCAAAATATGAATATTTTGTTTGGTTTACCAGAAACGACCGGCTTAAAACAAGTGGGACTCGTGCCCTGATAAAAAGGAGAATAAACAGATGAAAGCAATCAAAGGCGGCTTAAGTGCTGTAAAAAATGTTCAGACAAGCGGCGTGCATGCCGGTTTTAAATTCAAAAATAAAGACTTGGCTTTGATTTATTTCCCGAAGGGGGCAACCGTCGCTGGCGTTTTTACGAAAAATTTAATTCAGGCGCATCCGGTGATTCACGGCAAAAAGATGCTGCAAGAGCGCAGCACATTTAAAGCGATTTTAATCAATAGCGGGAATGCCAACGTCAGCAATGGCCCGCAGGGGGATGCGGATGTGTCAGCCATGGCAGAGGCGGCAGCAAAAAAACTGGGCATTCAACCCAAGGAAGTGCTGATCAGTTCAACGGGTGTGATCGGTCAGCGGATGGATTTATCTCCATTAGCTGGAGGTCTTGAGCAAGCGGTCAGCCAGCTGAACGCAGAAGATTCAACAAACGCAGCAGAAGCCATTCTGACAACAGATACGAGGGTCAAGCAGCTTTCTTATGCCTTTGAAATAAACGGTGAAGCGCTGCATATTGGAGCGATCATTAAAGGATCGGGCATGATTCATCCGAATATGGGCACCATGCTTGGCTACATCACAACGGATTTAGCTGTCCCGCAAAATCTGCTGCATCAGGTGTTATTGGAAGCCACCGAAAACAGTTTTAATAAAATGACGGTCGATGGGGACACAAGCACCAATGACACCGTCTTGTTGGCGAGTACGAATGAGATCAAACTGGAGCTGACGGATTCGGTTGTTCAAGAATTTTCGAAGGCGGTCGAAGCGGTTTGTCAGGAGCTCGCCAAAATGGTGGCCGCGGATGGAGAAGGCATGACAAAGTTTGTAGAAGTCAATGTGCATGCCGCTGCAAGTGAAGCGGATGCGACCAAAATCGCGAAGGAAGTGGCGACATCCAATCTGGTAAAAACGGCCATCTACGGCGGCGACGCCAATTGGGGAAGAGTCTTGATGGCTGTAGGAAACAGTGAAGCGGATGAGCTGGACCCTTACAGCATTTCCATTGATTTTACTTCACCCGCAGGCACAGTGTTGGTTTGCGAGCAGGGGCAATCGGTACTATTTGATGAAGAGAAGGCAGCGGAAATTTTAGCGGAACAAGACATACAAATCAATATAGCTTTAGGTTTGGGGCAGGCGGCGAGTTCGGTATGGACCTGTGATATGTCGGTGGACTACATCAAAATCAACTCGGCTTATAGAAGTTAGGAGGTCTTTTGAAATGAATCAAATGCAAAAAGTAGATATTCTTGTAGAAGCCTTGCCTTATGTGAGCCGGTTCAAAGATTTTGTCGTGGTGGTTAAGTATGGCGGGAATGCCATGATCAATGACCAGCTGAAAAAATCGGTGATGCAAGACGTCTTAATGATGAAATCAGTAGGGATTAAACCCATTATTGTCCATGGCGGCGGCCCGTTTATTACGGAGATGCTGGACAGACTGGGGATGGACTCTCATTTTGAACAGGGACTGCGAGTAACGGATAAGGAAACGATGAAAATCGTTGAAATGGTTCTTGCGGGACAAGTCAACAAAGACATTGTCGAACATTACAACCAAATCGGCGGGCAAGCTGTCGGTTTATCCGGCAAAGACGGGCAGTTGATACAGGCAAAGAAAAAATATTTGGAAGAAACAACCGAACAAGGCGAAGTCAAACTCGTGGATATTGGTTATGTGGGTGAAATAGAGGCCATTAACACGAAAGCCATTCATATGCTGCTGGAAAATGATTATGTGCCCGTCATTTCGTCGATCGGCGTGGATGAAAAAGGGGAAACCTATAATATCAATGCGGACAATGTCGCGGGGGAAATTGCGGTTGCTTTACATGCGGATAAGTTTATTCTGTTAACCGACACGGTCGGTGTTTTAGCGGATGGAACGGACGAAAACACATTAATTTCCCAATTGGACATTGAACAAACGACCGACTTGATTCGCTCAGGCGTCATAAGCGGGGGAATGTTGCCCAAAGTCGAATGCATTCTTTTGGCATTAGAAAACGGGGTCCCGCAGGCGCATATTGTGGATGGCAGACAGCCGCATTCTTTACTTTTAGAGTTATTTTTTGACGCAGGAATTGGAACGATGTTTGTATCGGAATGAGGAGATGAAACGGATGAATAAAGAAACATGGATCGAGCTTGGTGAAAATGTGCTGATGAATACTTACAGCCGAGGGGAGAAACTCTTTGTTGAAGGCAAAGGCACGTATATCAGAGACATGGAGGGCAGAGAGTATCTGGACTTTATTTCAGGAATCGCCACCAATGTGTTGGGCCATGCCGATGAGGGCTTGGTGGATGCGATACATCAGCAGGCAAAGACGCTGATGCACACGTCCAATTTGTTTTGGAATGCCCCCAGTATTGAGCTGGCTGAAAAATTGGTGCGCCATTCGGGTTTGGATAAAGTGTTTTTCGCAAATTCAGGCACGGAGGCGAACGAAGGCGCGATAAAACTGGCTCGGAAATGGGGCAGAGAAGCCAAAACGGCGGAAACGATCGAAATCATTACGATGAATGAGTCTTTTCATGGCCGGACACTGGGCGCTTTGGCCGCCACCGGACAGCCGGACATGCATAAAGATTTTTCGCCTTCATTAGCCGGTTTTAAATATGTGCCTTTTAATGATGCCCGGGCCTTAGAAGAAGCTGCAGACGAAAAGACATGTGCGATTCTCATTGAGACGATTCAAGGCGAGGGCGGCGTCAATCCCATTTCACCTGAATTTGTTGAAACACTCAACCGGCTGCAAAAAGAAAAGAAGTTGCTGCTGATTATTGATGAAATCCAAACCGGCATGGGCAGAACAGGGCACTGGTTTTCTTATCAAAGTATGGATTTGAATCCCGATATTATCACACTGGCGAAAGGCTTGGGCGGCGGTTTCCCAATCGGCGCTATCGTAGCGAAAGACGAAGTAGCCGAACATTTTGGACCAGGCGATCATGGCACAACGTTTGGCGGAAACCCTCTAGCCACAGCTGCTGGAAACTATGTTGTAGAGACGATCGAGAAAGAACATCTTTTGCAGAATGTTCAGCAGCGCAGTGAGCAGCTTGTAGCTGGATTAGAGGAATTAAAAGAAAGCTATCCAGTGGTTACCGGCATTAAAGGCAAGGGACTGCTGATTGGTCTAAAAGTAGACCGCCCAGTAAGTGACGTAGTCAAGGCTTGCTATGACAATCAACTGCTTGTAGTGAATGCGAAAGACAATGTCCTGCGGCTTCTTCCGCCTTTGAATGTTTCAAAAGAAGAAATTGATGAAGGCTTAGAGATTCTGGAGAAAGTCTTTAAGGGATGAGCCAGGAGTGGCTGGTCTCTGGCTGGAAAAAGCAGTTGGCTATCGATGCCTTGTATTCTATTCTCAATCGCTCCATGAACACTGGTCCGTTTGAATATAAATTTTTGAACCTTCGCAGTATAATAAAGAAAAGTATTGGAATACACGCAGTTGAACGCTGTCCCTCTCTGTAAAAGGCTAGAAGATGGATCATCCTTAAAAAACGGAGGAGCGCCGTTATGGAAAAGAATCGAAAAATTGTGCTGTTTATTGCAATGAGTTTAGATGGGTACATTGCGACAGAAGACGAATCGCTAGAATGGCTTTTTCAAGTGGAAGGCGAAGGGGATAACGGTTATTCAGGATTTTATGAAACAGTAGACACTGTCCTGATGGGCAGAAAGACCTATGATTGGCTGGTCAGGGAAGAGCCAGGGGACTTTTCTATTAAAGACAGTATTTGCTATGTCTTTACAAGATCAGAACGTCTGGACAGAGAAAATATTCGGTTTGTAAATCCGGATATTCCGCAGTTTGTTCAGCAGTTAAAGAGACAGGAAGGCAAAAACATTTGGATGATTGGGGGCGGCGAGCTGCTTTATTTCTTTTTAAAAGAGCCCTTCATCGATGAAATGATTGTTACCGTTGCACCTGTTCTTTTAGGAAAAGGTATTCCGCTGTTTAATCCGGGTGATTACATGCTGAACCTGTTTTTGAAAAGCGTCCGCCAGTTTAATCAATTTGTTGAATTGCATTACGAAGTCAAAAAGTGATAGGCAAAGCCAGAAGAAAGGACAAAACCCATTCAAAAAATCAGTGATGAGCAGGCTCTTTTCAAGGGAAATCCTAACTCAGCACTGATTTTATTCTTATTTCAGACGCTTTTGGGTCATTCGTTTATTGAATTGTTCCGCTGGTAAACCCTTCTCTCTAAGCGGTAAGGATTTGCTTAACCGATTAGGCTAGGATTGAATCGCGTAAAGACCAATCATTGAACAGCAAAGGTTTCTAAAAAAGGAGATTGTGATGGAACAGAAGTTAACTACCCAATTCATCGGTTCTTCTGAGCAGGAATGTCTTTTGTTTCTCCACGGTATTGGCACAGCTTCCTGGTGCTGGTGGCAGCAAGTAGAAGCTTTAAAAGAAGACTATGCCATTTTATTAGTTGATTTGCCTGGACATGGAGAGAGCGCCGATATTCCTTGGAAAAGTATGGAGGAAACGGTGGCTTTAGTAGCCGCTTGCATTCCAGAAGGCAAACAAGTGCATGTCATCGGCGTATCATTAGGCGGGCATGTCGCCTTGGATCTTGCCAAACAGCACCCAAAGAAAGTAACGTCCGCCTACATCTCAGGGATCACGACAAAACCGATGGGACCCAGCATCTTGAAAGGTCTCCTCCCGCTGTATCTTCGGCAATTATCAAAACTACAGAAAAACGAAGAAAAAATGCAAGACCTTTTCATCCAAATGGGGATGCCCCGAGAGAAAATACCGGCTGCCATTATAGAATATAAAAAGGTATCGATGCCCACTTATCGTGCGATTTTTACTGACCTTTATTCATTTAAATTGGATGCATCTTACAGAAAAATACGCATGCCCATTCTGTTTGCGGCTTGTGAATATGAAGAACGGGGAATCCAACAAACTTTAGATTATGCTCCGAGGGTGATTCCGCAAGCGGAAACTACTTTTGTTAAAGGAGCCCGCCACCAATGGCCGCTTCAAAAACCTGAAGTGTTTAATCGTGAAATCAGAAAGTGGTTAAATAAAATATGATATAATGAATGTATCAATAATTGTGACTGTAAAAGAAAGGATGCATGTCATGTCAGTCAAAATCTCTCGAGATACAGGTTGGATAGGGATGGCCAGCGGTTTTCAGCTATACGTCAATGGGGAAAAAGCAGCTAAGATAAAAAATAAAGAAACCCTGCAGCTGGATTTTCCGGATAAAGAAGCGACCATACAAGCGTCACAGTGGGGAGTCAAGACGAATGAAAGGGTCGTGGAAAGCGGAGATGAGCTTGAACTTGTCACCACCAGTCAAGCGAATCGTATTTTTTTATTACTGATTCTTTTCATGTTCTTAGTACAGCTGCTTCCCAATGCCGTTCTTGGATGGCTTCTTATTCTTATTGGACTTGTCGCATTTAGCGTTTATTTTTATGTTATGGACGGTGCGTTTTTTAAATTAATTGAACGAGACGCGCTGGATAAAACGAGCCGTATAGGAACCAAATAAAACCTGCCCAAAAGAAGAGGAGAGCACACGCTAAAAAAGAAAGGTTGCTGTTTTTTAGTGGAGGCGAAACGTTCTTTACAAGAAATTAACGTAACATTTGAGCATCTTTTAAGTCCGGCATCCTTTTCTTTGATATACTCATTGCAACAAGAAAAAGTATATATTTTTAGGAGGAGACTAGATGAAAAAACGTTTTAAAGTGCCTTTGGTTTTATTAGCAAGTACTCTTTTAGCCGCATGCGGCTCGGGCGATACCGAAAATGAAAGCGTTGCACCGGTGGAGGACACTGGAGAAAGTATAGAAGAAGTAGAAGTCAGCACAGAAGAAACAGCGGAAGAAAATCTAGCGGACGTTGCTGAAGAAGCGAATGAAGAAGACGCGGAAGAAGAAGTCACCGAAGTTGAAGCGGAGGAAGACGCTGGAGATGGTGCTGAGGACGATACAGAGGAAGACGCAACGGAAGAAGAAGGAAAGACTGAGACAACAACAGCTTCTGGTGATCTCAGTGACGCGTATACTGCAGATCAAACCTCCGAAACGGATCCAGTTCCTTTAGGCGAATGGGGCGAAATTACGTCTTATTCAACGGAATCGAGTGATTATCATCCTGTTTATCTTCGAATCACTCAAATTACGCCTGAGAGTAAAGACGCCAGCTATATCGAAAATGCCTTTGCGGAACATAATGACTTAGCGGAGCATGATTTCCAGGAAGTACATCCAGAAGAGGTAGACTTGCCAGCGGATGTTGAATGGCTTGTTGTCGATTACGAAATCCATTATCCAGAGGATTTCCCCACTGGCGATTATGGCATTTCAGAAAGCAGTTCATCTCTTACAGCTGTCAATCCTGAAGGCGGAGGCATTCCTTCCCAAGATGGGACAAGTGTGTACTTAGCTTTAGGAACCCCTGAATCCCTCTACGTTGACACAATAGAAACGAGCCAGCCGGGCGATACTCGAACCGCCCGTAATATTTACACGATGGTTACGGATTATGAGGATTTTATTTTTAAATTGCAGTACAATTTACCCAATGAAGAAGGCTATGAAATGATTTACTTTGGCGCGGAATAATTTTTCTTACATAAAAAGAGGGACCATTTTGAAAAATGGCCCCTTTTTTTACGTTTAAAGGAAGAGCATAAATTCAATTGTATAATCATCTGGGTAAAAAGAGAGTGATTTGACATAGAGCGTGACAGTATATTCGCCGCTGTCTTCAATAAATCTCAGCTGTTCAAGCGACAATTGTGCATCTTCTTTTTCAAAGGATTCCAGGATATAGCTGAAATCAAAGACGGCTTCTTGCCCCTCAGATTCAGGTGCCAGTGTAATGGTAAAACCCTCTTCTAAATGAATATCCAAGCGATACATTTCGTCATCAATCATAACGAACTCAGTCGCCGTATCATTTTTGCTGAGAACCCGATTCACCATATACTGGTAATGATTGACGGGCACGCTGTAATCACTTCCTTCACTCAATAAAATAGAATAATACTCATTTTCTTCTGGGATCTCTTGTGCAGGTTCCTCTTCTTCAGGAGAATAATCCCTCTCTTCATCAAAGCCAAACACTTCATCCGCCCTAACGTAGTCATCTTTAGGGTACCAATCTAGCTGATTTAAAGCGTGGATCCCCCGCAAGTAATCAATAGAAGCAATCATTTGTTCTTGCTCGTCAGTTGAAACATTTGGATTCGGCCGGATTTCTTTTTTATTGATTAGCATATTGTTTTCTTCTAAGCGACTTTCCACTCGGTCGACTTGATTTCTGACTGAAACACCCACGGCATCAATTGGCGGCATAACCGCAATCACTCCAGCCCCAAGGGATATAATAGGAAGGAGGAACAAACGCGGTTCTTTGAAGATATACCATAAGGCGCTAAGGATCGAACCTATCCCGAATAATAAAATGAGATAGCGTCCGTGCGTGATGCCGACTTCTTGTATTTCCATAAATGTAGCGATGAGTTGAAAGATAAAAACAAAAATGAGTAAAAACGGGAAAATCTTTTTGAAAAGGGTGGCTATTTGATTGTCAATCGCATCAGATAAAAGGAGCAGCACCCATCCATTAATGGCAAAAGCTAAAATCAGCGCTTCCAGTAAATTATCTTCGAAAAAGACCGTCGTTAAATTGGTCAATATGTATAAAACAAGCAAGAGTGTGTAAACAGCCATAATCGGAATAAGAATATAAGAAATGAGTCCTTGGAGAAAGCC
>CAZKSU010000063.1:0-9973 GCA_964555455.1 uncultured Carnobacteriaceae bacterium | reverse complement strand
TGCTGATATAAAAGCATTCGTAAAGAGAAAACTTTATTAAAAAGCTCTCATATTCAAATGTTCAATTAGACTATTCTGGATTCACTTCGTAAATCTCAACCGGTTCACCATTTTGAATTTCAATAATACTGACTGTTTTCACTGGATCGTGTTTTTCGTCAAAAGAGAAAGTTCCCGTAATGCCAGCAAAGTTTTCTGTGTTCTCAAGCTCTTCATTGATGGCTGCGGAATCCGTCGATCCTGCTCGTTCAATCGCTTCTTTTGTAATAAACACCGCATCATAGGCCAAGCCTGTAAACATGTCTGGGTCATTTCCTGTAAATTCTTTATAGTTTGCGACAAATTCCTGAATGGCTGGGTCTTCACTTTCTACGACAAAGTGTGAGGTATAGTAAACATCATTCATATTTTCAGCGCCCGCAAGTTCAACCATTTTTGTGTTTCCTAGGCCATCCGGTCCTAATATCGGTTGATCAATGCCCATTTCTCTGGCTTGCTTCACAATTGGACCTGCTTGTTCATAATATCCCGGCAGATATAACACATCGAAATCCATATCGGCAATATTGGTTAAAGTAGCACTAAAGTCAGATTGATCAGCTGTAAAGTTTTCTATTGATACAATTTCACCTTCAAAAGCCTCTTGGAAGGTTTCCGTTAACCCTTGCGCGTAGTCACTCGAGTTATCTCCAAAGATGACCGCTTTTGTGGCTCCTAAATTCTCATTAGCAAATTGAGCAAGTGCTCCACCTTGGAAAGAGTTGGTGAAACTCGTTCGGTAAGCATAAGGATGAACGTTTCCACTGTCGTCTTGAAGGACTCCGTCGTCAGTTGCTGATGGTGAGATAATAGGCACTTCATATTGGTTAGCGGCTGGAATAGCTGCTTGAAAGGTTCCAGTCAGTGCTGGGCCTATAATTGCTGTGACCTCTTCTTCTGTTGCAAGGGAGATTGTTGCCTGTGCAGCTTGTGCTTCATCAGAAGCAATATCTCGTTCTACCACTTCTACTGTCTTTCCGTCAATCCCGCCAGCCTCATTGATTTCAGCGACTGCCATGCCAACCGCATCATTCATGGAAATCCCGTACTCAGCAGCTGCCCCGGTCAGCTCAAACATCGATCCGATGCGAATGACTTCATTTGCATCTGTATCTGCATTCGCATTTTCCGTATCAGTTTCTCCAGTGCTACATGCGACTAAAAAACCTGCAGCGACCACCATAACTCCTGAAATAAAAGCTTTCATTCTTTTCTTCATTTTCTTTCCTCCTATAATAATTGTGTATTCCATAGCAGCAATCAATTTTAAGGTAAACAAAAAGAGACGAGCCTACTGGAAGAAAAGGCTCGTCTCTTAGTGTAATGCTAGTTAAGTAAGAAGAGCCTTTTTCAAAAGCAGAAATAAGACTCTTCCAAGGGAAAACCTGGCAGAATCTCACTTAACTAATAAGAGTAATAAGAGTAATAAATTTTTAGTGTTCATTGCAATAGAAATAGATGCTTGACTATTCATATGGGTAATTTGTTTAATATTTGCCATTTCCATCTATCTCCTTTTGTTTTGTAAATTAAAATTTGATTAGATATATAGTAGACCATTTAAAATGAGAAAGCAAGTCTTTTTTGGACATTATTTTAATAATCTTCTCATTTTAATAAAAATCATACCATTGTCTTTTTATTTTCTCTTAAAAGCTTTACAGCTTTCCTAAATTTTAGTAAAATGTACAAACTTTGCAGATAAGATATGATAAAATAGACTGCAGCATGAGAAATGAGGAAAACATTCAATGATCAACGTGAACAATGTAAGTTTACAGTTTTCAGGACGAAAATTGTACGAAAATATTAATCTTCAATTTAATCCAGGCAACTGTTATGGCATTATCGGAGCCAACGGTGCCGGAAAATCGACTTTTCTTAAAATTTTATCCGGTGAATTGCAGCCGACGACAGGCGATGTTACAACCGAGCCCGGCAAGCGTATCGCTACACTGAGCCAAGATCACTTCGGTTTTGAAGAATATGAAGTGTTAGATACTGTGATTATGGGCCACAGACGCCTGTATGATGTAAGGAACGAAAAAAATGAAATTTACATGAAAGCTGAATTCACAGAAGCTGATGGTGTGCGAGCGGGTGAACTTGAAGCAGAATTTGCCGAGATGAACGGCTGGGAAGCTGAATCAGAAGCTGCTCAGCTGCTCCATAACTTAGGAATTTCAGACGAGCTGCATGGCAAGAAAATGAGTGAACTTCTAGAGAAAGATAAAGTCCGTGTCTTGCTGGCTCAGGCTCTCTTTGGTTCGCCAGATGTCTTGCTGCTGGATGAACC
This sequence comes from uncultured Carnobacteriaceae bacterium, assembly GCA_964555455.1. Classification (GTDB taxonomy): domain Bacteria; phylum Bacillota; class Bacilli; order Lactobacillales; family Carnobacteriaceae_A; genus Atopostipes. The sequence goes on along the minus strand of CAZKSU010000063.1, from coordinate 7,638 downwards.
GACAAACGGTTTGGATGACCATACGATCAACTGGCTAAACGAATTTATTATGGATTTTCCAAATACGGTTATCGTTGTTTCCCATGACCGTTACTTCTTAAATACAGTATGTACACACATTTGCGATGTAGACTTTGGCCAGATTCAGCTTTACGTAGGGAATTATGATTTCTGGAAGCAGTCTTCTGAATTGGCCGCTAAATTACAAGCCGACCAAAATACGAAAAAAGAAGAAAAAATTAAAGAGTTAGAAACCTTTATTGCACGCTTCTCAGCGAATGCTTCGAAATCTAAGCAAGCCACCTCGCGCAAAAAAACACTAGATAAGATTGAACTTGATGATATCCGCCCTTCAAGTCGGAAATACCCATTTATCGGTTTTACGCCTGAGCGGGAAATCGGAAATGACGTACTGATTGTCAAAAATCTTTCTAAAACAATTGAAGGCGAAAAAGTCCTGGACAATGTCAGCTTTACGATCCAGCCCGATGATAAAGTCGCTTTATTGAGCCGAAATGATTTATCGACAACCACCCTGTATAAAATATTAATGGGTGAAATGGAACCCGACAGCGGTTCTTTTAAATGGGGCGTCACAACTTCTCAGACCTATTTACCGCGCGACAACAGTGAAGAGTTTAGTGATGAGAATTTAACCATTATCGATTGGCTGCGTCAATATGCAAGTACAGAGCAGCAAGACAATACCTTTCTGCGAAGCTTCCTAGGACGTATGCTCTTTTCTGGGGAAGATGTGAATAAGAAAGTTTCTGTCCTTTCAGGTGGAGAAAGAGTTCGCTGTATGTTAGCTAAAATGATGCTAAGCGAAGCTAACGTGGTGGTATTAGATGACCCTACAAATCACTTGGATTTAGAATCCATCTCAAGTCTTAATGAAGGCCTGATTGCCTTTAAAGAGTCTGTTTTATTCACTTCCCATGACCGGGAATTTATCGAAACCATTGCGAATCGTATCATTCATGTTTCTCCTAATGGCCTCGTGGACCGATTAGATACGACTTATGAACAGTACTTGGCCGATTCAGAAGTACAAGCACGTGTAGATGCGCTTTACGAATAAGGAACTAAACAACTTCTTCTATAGAAGAAGGACTGGAAAATAGTGACCTGTTTTCTGGTCCTTTTCTTCTTTTGCGCTGAAGCCGTCTCTTTCTGATTTTCCTACCTGTGGGTCAGGAAAATCAGAAATAAGTCTACTACTACTATTACTATCAATTACTAATGATTGTCAATATGTAAGAACGAGAAAAGCCTCTTTCCAAGTTAATGGAAAGAGGCTTTTAATTAATCTTCTCTAATTATAACCGTATCTTGTTCATCAATTTCTGTGACCTGTACCTCAACAGACTCTGCTTTGGAAGTCGGTATATTTTTTCCCACAATATCTGCCCGGATAGGCAATTCACGGTGGCCTCGATCCACTAAAACGACCAGAGAGATCCGGCTCGCTCGACCGATATCCATTACTGCATCCATAGCTGCCCGGATTGTTCGGCCTGTCTGTAAAACATCATCCACTAAAAAAACATGTTTACCTTCCAAATCAATGGCACTATCTATAATCGATTGATGCGTAATTTCCTGCATGGTTTCTTCATCCACATCATCCCGGTAAGCACTGATGTCAATAGCTAAAAAGGGGATATCGACACCTTCCAATTCTTTTAATCGGCTGACAATACGTTTCCCTAAATATTCTCCTCTCGTTTTAATGCCTACAATCACCAAATTTTCTGTTCCTTTATTTCGCTCAATCAATTCGTAAGTCATGCGTGTCAAAGCACGTTTAATCGCATCTGAATCCATCACGATATTTTCTTTCATTTTATCCGCCCTTTCATTCTATACTATTATAGCATCAAATAAAAAAGTCCGGAACAGAGAATGTTCCGGACTTTTCATGATGGCTACAGTTCAGCAGCAACTTTAGAGGGTTCAAAGGACAAGTAGCGCTCACTTTTAAGGTTTGGAATACTTAACATGACAAGGAAGCTTAAGATGTAAAGCCCCGCTAAAAACAGCATAACTTGCGTTACGCCGGCATGATCCAATATAAAACCGATAATCACGGATGAAAAGCCTCCAACAGCACGTCCAATATTTAAGATAACATTGTTGGCAATCGTTCGGATGCGATGCGGGTAAAGCCGGCTGACTACCGCGCCATATCCTGCAAACATGCCGTTGACAAAGAAGCCCATAATCGCTCCGCCAATGAGTAAACTAACCATTGAATTGACATAAGTAAAGAAATAGACGGATACCATTGAACTGATTAAAAATACACCGTAAGCTAATCGCGGACCAAATTTGTCTAACACATTTCCAAAGACGAGCATTCCGATAGACATGCCAATGATTGTTGTAATCATCCATAAATTTGAATCAGCTTCAATACCTAACGACGTCTGCATCATCGTCGGCAACCAGTTCATCAAGCCGAAGTAGCCAGCGATCTGCACCGTGGTCATTACCATCAGAGCCAAGGATTGGTGCGCTAATTTTTTGGTAGCAAATAATTCGCGGATTTTTGGTTTGTCTTCTGATGCTTCTCGATTCGTCCCCGCTCCGCGATCCGTAATCTCATCTCCGTCAATTGCATAATGCATCCAAAGGACTAATACAATTGGGAAGAGCCCGAACAAGAACAATCCTCTCCAGCCGAAGATTGGAGCGATTATACTTGCGAGCACTGCGGATGTAATTGAACCAAGTTGTCCGACCACACCATTTAACGAGCTCACACGTCCCATTTTTTCAGCTGGAACAATCCCTGCCATAATTGAAATGGCTACGCCGTACTCTCCGCCTACCCCTACTCCTGCTATAAAACGCATAAGGTATAAGTAGGTCAGGTTGTTTGTGAAGAAAATCATTCCAGTCGCAACTGAAAAGAGCAAAACAGTCCATTTCAATACGGTGAATTTATTGTAGCGATCAGCAAGGACGCCAAAGATTAAACCACCAAGCAACATACCGAAGTTTGTAATGGTTGCGATCCAGCCGCCTTCCACTCCGCTTAGTCCTAAATGGACAATAATGGAACCCAGTGTGAAAGACAAAAACATTACGTTTAAATCGTCAAGTCCTGATGCAAAAATAGAGGCAAAAAGTGCTTTTTTATCATTTGTTTTATAATGATTCATTTGTATTCTCCTTAATGTGCGCTCTCGTCACACTTTATTAATTTTGTTTACTAATTAAATTGCTTTGACCAATCTTTTGGATTTTTATACCACTGCTCTAATGTTTCTCTGTAAGCCATGAGTTCTGGATCTTCTGTAGCTACTTCGACCAGTGTTTTATAATTGGTTAAAGTGTAGAGCGGATAAGGGACTTTTTCAAAAGCTTCCGCTCCCTGGCTTAACAGGTAATTAAAGATCGCTACGCAGCCGATGACTTCCCCCCCAGCCTCTTCTACTGCTTCTGCAGCTGAAATCACACTGCCGCCTGTACTCACCAAATCTTCCACCATGACCACTTTTGCTCCCGGTCGAAAGGTTCCTTCAATTGCATTTTGCTTTCCGTGGCTTTTTGCGCTTGAACGAACATAAATCATCGGGATCTCCAGCAAATGCGCAATGATGCTTGCATGAGGAATCCCAGCTGTCGCTGTGCCCGCAATCACTTCTACATCCGAAAAACAATTCTTTATTAAAGATACAAGGGCCTGTTCAATCATTGTACGTGAAACTGGATGGCTGATGATTAAACGATTATCTGTATAGATAGGTGCCCGCAGCCCGCTGGACCAAGTAAAGGGTTCTTTCGGGTTCAATTCTACCGCTTGAATTTTTAGCAGTTCTTTAGCTATTTCTTTTTCCATTGTCTGTAGCATGTTTTATCTCCCCTGACGTGCTTTTTTCCATTCTTCAGCAATCATGTGATACGCTTGAACAGGATCAGCTGCTTTCGTGATTGGCCGACCGACTACGATAAAGTCGCTTCCCCAGCTGGCTGCCTGCTTTGGCGTTGTGATTCGGACTTGATCATCTTTATTAACCGCTTGTTCAGCGAGGCGGATGCCTGGCGTAACCGTCAAAAAAGCTGGATCCATTGTTTTTTTAATCGTCTCTACTTCCAAAGGCGAACAAACCACCCCATCTAATCCGCTCTGCTTCGTTAACTGAGCTAAGTGAAGAATACTCTCCTTTTGAGTGACAGCCAATTGTTGTTCATATCGGTTCGTATCATCTGCTCTTGAAGTTAATTGAGTGACCCCAATTAATAGAGGCGTTTCTCGCTCTGAAGATGCCCCTTCCAGCAAACCTTCTTTTGCTGCCCGCATCATCTCAACGCCCCCGCTCGCATGTACATTCACCATAGATACGCCTAACTGTGCGAGCTGGGCCATTGCTCCTCTCACGGTGTTTGGAATATCGTATAATTTTAAATCTAAGAATACACTATGTCCTTTATCTACAATTTCTTTCACAAAGTCTGGACCTGCTGCATAAAATAATTCCATTCCAATTTTAAGATTGAGTGTGTCTTCAGAAAACTGGTCTAGAAATTCTCTTGTATTCTTTGCAGATTCAAAATCCAATGCGATGATCGGTTTATTTTTTTCCATTTTGACCTCCCATTATCCATAAAAAAAGACCAACAAGCGCTGTGCCTGCTGATCGCATAAGAATGTATATAAAGTTGCCCAAAAATGCCCATAACTATCCCCTAGTTATGGCGTTAAGCTTCCGAATAATAACATTCTTCCATGCATCACAGTACACGGTTAAAGAATTTTAAACTGCTGCTAGTTTATAGGACAAAAGGAAGCTTGTCAAATGGTAATTAATTTTTCTGCAGGTTTCTGCTTAAAAGACTTCAGCGCTTGGTGCTAACATGTTAACAGAATCAACGCCTGTAATCGTCATAATTTCGCCCAGAAGTTTCTGCTCTACTTCATGTGTGGTTTTGATTTCATAGACCATTTCATAGGAATCAGCCAGTAAATTTTCTGCTTTCAAGCGCGCATTGCTCACGTTACGTAAAACAGTATCCGCTATTAAAGGCACATTTGATTCGCTGCCGCGGATGACAACTAACATGGCTCCTTTAGATTCCTTGCGGTCGCTTGTAAATAGAAGGAAAATAGCCAAGACAATGGAACCTAGTAAGCCGATTTCCCAACTGGAGGTTGCGCTTGCTAAACCGATGCCCATTGCCCAAAAAACAAAGCCTAAATCTCTGGGGTCTTTCGTATTTGTACGAAAGCGTACAATGGATAAAGAACCCATAATCCCGACCGACAGCGCTAAGTTGGACTCTACTAATTTAAGCATGAGTGTCACGACGATTGCGATCATAACTAATGTAACGTTAAATTTTGAGTCATAGACAAGTTCTGAGCGGCTTTTTTTAAACGTTTTATACATAATTACACTAAGTATTCCTGTAAAAGCCAATGCGATAACCACCTCTGTCAGATTTGCGGGTGTCGCAACAGCTTGAACTTGTTGTAATTGTTCCACCGGTTGTTTTGTAATTACTTCGATTGTATTTGCCATTTTTTATCTTCTCCTAATCATTATTATTCGTTAATAATAGTAGTCTTCTAGCAATGAACGCGAAGACCCAAATTTACTTACTGGACATTTTTCTAAATTTAAATTTGCTAATACTGTTTGTATTTGCGGAAACAGGTATTTATCAAATTTTACTTCTAAAATGGTTTGAGTAATTGGCAGTACTTGTTCATAATTTGGATTCTCATCAAATAAGTCGTAATGAAACAGGCAATATTGTAATTCGCTGTCTAAAGTGATCCGTGTGCTGAAAAATGGATGCGTGTAGGCTCTTCGTTTATATTCCACCATGGAAACCGGTCGGTAGCCCATTGTTGTACATAATTCATAGCCTAATGCAGCTGTTGGATCTTTGTACTTTTTCAATACTTCAAAGTTTCCCTTAATCATCTCTTGAGCATCTTCACGACTTACAATCACTGAATCTTTTACTTGGCCATGTGGCCATTTTTTCTTGATTTCAAATTTTGCCGTCTGATCCTGAGGCGTATATGCGCGGATTCGAATGCGTTTCACAAAAGAAAACTTCTTCATTTTCTCTACATAATCTTGATTATCTAATCCATCAAAATAGACACTCCGCACCCGGTAGCCATCATAACTTCCGTAAGCATCAGGAACGAGGATTTTATCCAATGCAGCGATAAGACGCATTCTATCTTCAATATTTAATAAGTATTTTAATTCTTTTCTAGAAACCGTTAAGCTAGGCTTTAATGCTTCCATTTCTATTCCTACTTTCTTTATTTTAATTTAGGTATGTTAAAGATTACGTAACTAAAAAAAGATAACCAGGGTCGTATGGAAAAATTCCTGTTTTTATTTTAAATCTTTAAGAGAATTTCTTTAAAGAACACATGGAAAATTTCAAGTAAAGAGGTTACCCTCCGCTCTAAATAGTCTTTTACATGGCTGTTAAAAGATTACGAAAGGAAACGGATTTTTTCGGGGTCAAAATAAAAAAGACCCGAATGTTTAGAAATTCGGATCTTGATATTTATAGATTATATGAATGTATGAAGAAAACGTGTGTTTTTGGTTCACTCTCCCCCTTCGTTTGCCCGATCATACCTGCTCCATATTGCTTCAATTCGTTCTGAAATCTTCGTTTTGATTGTAATCAGTATAATATACGGTAGTCCAACGGCCAGCCAGTTATTTCTAGACTGATAGATTCTAGCGGTCATACACCTACCAAGATGGATGCATTTTAACCGCTAATATAAACGGGATCACAAGCGAGGACGGCACGGCTCCTATAGCTGACGGTAAAATTATTTTCCGCATCGTTAAGCCAGCTGGCATCCCCAGTCTGCATGCCGCTTCATTATGGCCTTTAGCTACTCTCTGTACCCCACGCGGATTATTTCCGAACACTAAGCTCTGGTGTCAATACTTAAAGCCATAACACCAGCCGCTTCAGGAGTAAAGTATGTATCGGACCATTGGGTGACTTCAAAGAAGATAAAGAAGACTCAAGCGTTTTTTAATGAACTAAAAAGAGCATAACTATTGCGCCTTTTAGAATGGCGGGTTATGATAGTTCTAGTTAAATATTTGGGAGGGATAGAAATGAACACATTGAAAAAACTATTGCTATCCGGTTCTACTATGCTTTTATTAGCGGCGTGTGGTGGAGAAACCACAGAAGAACCAGCAGTAGAAGATGCTCCAGCAGATCCTACCGAGCAGATTGAAGAAGCGGAAGATACTGCAGAGCAAACGGAAGAAGACACAACAGGCCAAACGGAAGAAGATCCGAATGAACAGATCTCTGCCGATGACCTCGAACTCTTTACAGAAGAGGAAATAGCTGAATACAATGGTCAAGATGGTAATCCAGCCTATGTCGCAGTAGAGGATGTCGTCTACGACGTTACAGATGCTAACGGATGGGAAAACGGAGTACATGAAGGCGGTATTGAAGCAGGAAATGTCTATACCGAAGCAGACTTCGAAGGATCACCACATGGTACAGAAGTACTTGATAATGTACCTATTGTAGGAACAATTGATTCCGGACAATAAGCATTAAAATTGAAAAGCCAGTGGCTAGAGTAATCTAGCCACTGGCTTTTTTCAATGGAATCAG
>CAZKSU010000062.1:0-10132 GCA_964555455.1 uncultured Carnobacteriaceae bacterium | reverse complement strand
AAATATAATCTAGGCTAGTTTTTCTGTGTTCTTCCCCTTGTACCTTGTTTTCTTCTCATTTTCAAAACTTTGTGATACAATATATTCACAATTTATACTTTTTTTGAATTTTACCAAAAATATCTTTTTATATGCGAAGAATGTGTTATCATATAGAGAAGATGTTTTTTTAAGTATTCACGTATCACAGCAGTAGAAGGGAAATGAAAATGGGGGAGCAAGGTTTATTGATTGTCCTTTCTGGTCCGTCCGGGGTCGGAAAAGGAACCGTACGAAAACACCTTTTCGAGCATTACAATAATGATTTCGACTTTTCTATTTCAATGACAACACGCGAACAGCGTGTAGGAGAAGTAGAGGGAGTGGACTACTTTTTTAGAACAAAAGAGCAGTTTGAAGAATATATAAAAGAAGGCAAGCTTCTTGAATATGCCAATTATGTGGGAAATTATTATGGTACACCGATTGATTATGTGCGAGAAACCATGGAGCGCGGACAAGATGTCTTTTTAGAAATCGAAGTTCAAGGCGCTTTAAAAGTTAAAAAGAGAATGCCTGAGGGAATTTTTATTTTCCTCTCACCACCTAATTTGGAAGAACTCAAGCATCGCATTGAAAATAGAGGAACAGATGCACCAGATGTCATTAATCAGCGAATGGAAAAAGCGCGTGAAGAATTAGGACTTATTAAATATTATGATTACGTCGTTGAAAATGATTCTGTCGATGCAGCGGCCCGTAAAATTCGTAGTATTATTGAAAGTGAACATTTAAAAGTTGAGCGGAACATCGAACGCTATTCTAAAATTATTGAGGAGATGAAATAAATGTTAATTTACCCGTCAATCGACCGTTTGTTAGAACAAATCGACTCAAAATATTCTTTAGCGACATTGGCTGCTAAACGAGCACATGATTTTGAGAACAAAGAAGAAGATATGGAAAATCCGAAATTGCTGGAAGAGTACGAATCCATCTCTAATGTAGGAAAAGCTTTAGAAGAGATTGCCTCAGGAGATTTAGTCATTGATCCTGCAAGTGTTCATGAGGACTCCAATTAATTTTTAAAATATACCAGTCAGCGAAGACAGTCTTGATTTTTTTCTTAGACTGTCTTTTTCTATTGGAGAGCTCCCATTGATCTGAGTTTAAAAACTTAGCGAATTTTAGCAGAAGGCACTTGTTTTTGGTAAAATAGAAGAAATTACTTAAAGAAGAGGATGGAAGGTAAGCATGTTGGAAAATAAGAAAATAGCATTATATGTTACGGGTGGCATTGCGATTTACAAAGTCGCTGATTTGATGCGAGAGTTTATTAAACGCGGAGCAAAAGTTCGCGTGGCTATGACAGAATCAGCGACCGAGTTTGTCACTCCTTTGACTTTTCAGATTCTCAGTCAACATGAAGTCCATGTGGACACATTCACCGAAAAAACACCGGGACATGTGGCGCATGTTGATTTAGCGGATTGGGCGGATATAGCCGTAGTGGCACCGGCGACAGCAAATACGATAGCTAAAATGGCTAACGGTATAGCAGATAACTTTGTAACTTCCGCTTTGCTTGCAACAAAGGCGCCTAAATTTATCGTTCCTGCGATGAATACGGATATGTATCAAAATGAAGCCACGCAAGAGAATTTGCAGACTTTACGCAGTCGCGGCGTCTATGTGGTCGAGCCCGATACCGGCTTTTTAGCAGAAGGCTACGAAGGAAAAGGGCGTTACCCAGAGAAGCAACGGATTCTTGAAGAACTTGAAGCCTACCTCGTCTCTTCAGCCGAACAGCTGCCTCTGGCTGGCTATAAAGTGCTGGTCAGTGCAGGCGGAACCAAAGAACGTATTGATCCTGTGCGTTATATCACCAACGATTCTTCTGGAAAAACAGGCCATGCGATTGCAGAAGCGGCATATAAACAAGGGGCAGATGTGACTCTTGTTACGGCCAGTGACTTGCCTGCAGCTCAGGCTATTACAACCGTTCGTGTAGATTCTGCCAGAGAGATGTTTCACGAGATTGACGCGCGTTTTGATGATACAAATGTTTTAATCATGTCAGCTGCTGTCTCAGATTACGGCATTGCGAATGCTTCCGACTCTAAGATGAAAAAAGATAGTCAATCCGATGATTTAACCATTCATTTGGTTGAGAATCCTGATATCTTAAAAACGATGGGCGAGAAAAAGACAACTCAATTTTTAGTCGGTTTTGCAGCTGAAACTGAAAATATCGAAGAATACGCCAAAAAGAAATTAAAAGAGAAAAACTTAGATTTAATTGTTGCAAATGAGGTTGGAAGAGAGGACCGGGGCTTTAATGTCGATGACAATGCCGTCACGATTCTCTCAGATGAGCACCATAAATTGGATGTTCCCAAGACTTCAAAAAAGAATATTGCCAATATTTTAGTCTCGAAAATTATTGCTGAAATGGGTTTAGACAGCTAATTGCAGAGAGATGGAAGAGGAAGGAAGAACGACGTGCCAAAAGTTGCAGAAGTCATCGTAGATGTTCCTACGCTTCAGACCAATAATCCTTATGAGTTTTTAATCCCCAAACATTTACAGCAGGATATCAAAGTAGGGATGCGCGTGATTGTTCCTTTTGGTCAAGGGAATCGACGGGTCCAAGGTTTCATTACAGGCCTGAAAGACAACCAGCTGTTTCAAGGCGAACTGAAAGAAATCAGCAGTGTTATGGACTTAGAGCCGGTGCTGAATGAAGAGCTCATTGATTTAGGGGAATGGATGGCGGATACGACGTATAGTTTCCGCATCAGCTGTTATCAGACCATGCTGCCGGCTGTTTTGCGCGCCACCTATGAAAAAGTAGTAAAGCTGACGGGAGACATTCAAGATGACGCATTATTTGATATTTTTCGCGGGAAAAATTGGATCAGCTGGGAAGAGGTTGAAGAACGCGGGTTAGAAAGCACCATGCTTCAATTAAAAAATGAGAATAAAGTAATGGTGAATTATCTGGTGGACGATAAGGTGACGAAGAAAACGAAGCGAATTGTCAAACCTTATCTTTCACCTGGCGCTTTAAAAGAAGAGTTAGAAGATGTAGCGAAGAATGCGCATCGCCAAATAGACTTGCTCCAGCTCTTGATTCATTTGCCGGAAGATGAACACCTTGAGATGAAAGTGCTGCGGGAGAAATATGGTATTTCATCAGCTGTAGTCAACCGGGGAGTCGAAAAAAATTGGTGCCGGATTGAAGAAGTCGAAATGTACCGGGACCCTTATCGAGACTCTGCGATTGAACCAACCAGCCCTTTAATCTTAAATGATGAGCAACAAAAGGCCTTTGACACCATTAATGCTTCAATTACCCAAGAACAACATGAGGTATTTCTCTTACAAGGAATCACAGGAAGCGGGAAAACAGAGGTTTATCTGCAAACTATTGCAGAAGTGCTGGAAAAAGGCGAAGGCGCACTTGTTCTAGTGCCCGAGATTGCTTTGACACCGCAAATGGTTCATCGCTTCAAAGGACGGTTTGGCGATCGAGTCGCCGTGCTCCACAGCGGGCTGTCGACCGGTGAGAAATATGATGAATGGCGCCGGATTGAAAATGAAGAGGCGGATGTTGTTGTCGGAGCCCGGTCGAGTGTGTTTGCGCCGATCAAAAAACTGGGTATTATTGTCATCGATGAAGAACATGAAACCACTTATAAGCAATCCGAGTCCCCGAGGTATCATGCGCGCGATGTGGCTGTCTGGCGAGGCCAGCGTCACAATTGTCCGGTGGTTTTAGGGAGTGCCACACCTGCATTAGAATCACGAGCACGAGCGTCAAAGGATGTCTATACCCTGCTTAAACTAAATGAACGTGTCCATAATCGGCCGCTGCCGGAAGTGGAAATTATTGATATGCGGGATGAAATGCGGGCAGGAAATGCATCGCTGTTCTCAGCGAAACTGGAACATGCGATAAGGGACCGTTTGGCCAAAGGAGAGCAGTCGGTGCTTATGCTGAACCGGCGGGGCTTTTCTTCGTTTATGATGTGCCGGGATTGTGGTTTTGTTTTAAAATGTCCAAATTGTGATATCTCTCAGACCCTTCATATGGATACTCAATCCATGAAATGTCATTACTGCGGCCATGAAGAGGGAATTCCAAAAACATGTGCAGTCTGTCAAAGCCATCGCATCCGTTATTTTGGCACAGGCACGCAAAAAGTAGAAAAAGAATTGCAAGAACTGATACCTGAAGCAAAAATTATTCGAATGGATGTCGATACCACACGCCGTAAAGGAGCGCACGAAAAACTGCTCCAGCAATTCGGAAATAAAGAAGCAGATATCCTGCTTGGAACTCAAATGATTGCTAAAGGGCTCGATTTTCCAAACGTGACCTTTGTTGGCGTGCTTAATGCGGATACAGCTCTCGGACTGCCAGATTTCCGCTCGGCAGAAAAGACGTTCCAGCTGCTGACCCAAGTCAGCGGACGAGCTGGGCGAGGAGAAATCAATGGGGATGTTGTGATTCAGACTTACAACCCTGAACACTATTCGATTCGCTTTGCGCAGGAACATGCTTATGAGGATTTTTATTACCATGAAATGAAATATCGTCACTTAAGTGATTACAGTCCGTACTATTTTTTAACCAGTATTCAAGTCAGCCATGAAAATGAAGTGACGGCTGCCAAGCAGATTCAAAAAATAGCCGAATTTATCCGGCCTCATTTGAGTAAGAAAGCCATTATCTTGGGGCCTACCCCTCGTTTTGTCGCTCGAACGCATAATAAATACCACTTCCAGCTGATTATTAAATACAAAAACGAAGCCCGGTTAAATGAATGTCTGCATGAATTATTAAATAAAACACAAAAAGAACAAGCAAAAGGGCTGCTCATCAAAATTGATCCGCAGCCTACACAATTTTTATAATTTGAATGTTATCGAAGGAGTCTTAGAGAATGAATAAAGTGATTTTTATGGGGACACCCCAATTTTCAGTGCCAATTTTACAAGCATTAATAGAGGATGAGACGATTGAAGTCATAGCTGTGGTTACACAGCCTGACCGTAAGGTTGGACGTAAACAGGTAGTGACACCGCCGCCTGTAAAACAGTTGGCGGTCGAACATGGTTTGCCGGTTTTTCAGCCTGAAAAATTAGCAGGCTCTGAAGAAATGAAGGCCTTAGTGGAAATGGATTCCGACTTACTGATCACCGCTGCTTATGGGCAGTATGTACCTACTCAACTGCTCAATGCGCCAAAACACCGCTCAATCAACGTCCATGCTTCTTTACTCCCGAAATACCGCGGGGCTGCGCCGATTCATTATGCCGTCCTTGAAGGCGAGGAGAAGACGGGTGTGACGATTATGTATATGGAAAAGAAAATGGATGCAGGCAATATCATTGCCCAGCGGGAAATTCCAATCACAGATGAAGACGACACAGGAACCTTATTCGAAAAATTAAGTCTGTTAGGCCGCGATTTGTTGATGGATACATTGCCGAGCGTCTTTGCTGGTGAGAACGAATCGATTGCTCAAGATGAAGAAGCAGTCACTTATTCGCCAATGATTTCAAAAGAACAAGAACAAATTGATTGGACGAAAACGGCACGCGAAATTTTTAACCATATTCGGGCCCTGCGTCCGGCTCCGGGGGCTTATACCTTGCTTGATGGCGAGCGGTTCAAACTGTGGGCGGCTAAAGTGGCTAATGTTGAAACGACAAAAGAACCGGGTGTCATCCACAGAATAGACAAAAAAAATCTAGAGGTGGCTTGTGGAGAAGGGACTGTGCTCTCCCTGACTGAAATACAGCCGGCAGGAAAAAAACGGCTAAATGTGGTCAATTATTTAGCTGGTACAGATTTAGAAGAAGGTGACCAGTTTGGCCAATAAAAATAAAATAAAATCATCCAGCCGTTATTTAGCAGTAGATATTTTAGAAGAGATTGAAGCAAAAGAGGCGTACAGCAATCTGCTCCTGCGTAAAGTCATTGATGACTCAGAGCTTCCGAAAGAAGAAGTGAATTTGCTGACAGAACTTGTCTACGGAGTTTTGCAGCGTAAGATGACCTTGGATTATCAATTAGAGCCTTTTATCAAAAAACAAAAAAAGCTTGAAAATTGGGTCAAACAGCTCTTGCGCGTTTCGCTTTACCAGATGAATTATTTAGACCGGGTCCCTGATCATGCGATTGTCAATGAAGCGGCCAAAATTGCCCGCTCAAAGGGTCATCGCGGGATTGTCGGTTTAGTTAACGGGGTTTTGCGCAATATCCAAAGAAAAGGGGTTCGCGATGTTACAGACATCAAACAAGCGAATCAAAGACTGTCTGTTCAATACAGTCTGCCTTTATGGTTAGTCGATGAATTTATCGCAGATCTGGGGCTAGCTGAAGCAGAAAAATTAGCCGCTTCTTTAGTTGAACGGCCTAAATTGAGTTTGAGGGTTAACTTAAAGAAAGTGACAAGAAAAGATGCCATGCAGGAATTAAGAGATGCAGGCTACGAAGTGGAAGAAAGTTCAATTACACCTTTCGGGATTATTGTCTTAAATGGTATACCAGCGGATACCCGGCTATTTAAAGAAGGTTTTCTGGCTGTTCAAGATGAGAGTTCCATGCTCGTGGCTCCTTCTCTGAACGTCCAGCCGAATCATTATGTGCTGGATGCTTGTGCAGCTCCTGGCGGAAAGACCATGCATATTGCTTCAAACTATTTAGAGGAAGAACAGGGCGGAAAAATCGTGGCTTTAGATATTCATGACCATAAGATTGAGCTCATTAAGGGGAATGGAAGACGCCAAGGAGTTGAGAAGCTCCTAGAAGCGAAACAACTGGATGCCCGAAAAGTGGTTTCCGAATACGGGAAAGAAGTGTTTGACCGTGTCTTGGTAGATGCTCCTTGTTCAGGTTTAGGTCTGATGCGCCGACGACCGGAAATTCGGTATACAAAAACGAAAAAAGATATACAAAGCCTGCAAAAGCTGCAGCTTGAAATATTAACCGCAGCGAGTGAAGCTTTAAAATCCGGCGGAGAACTTGTTTATTCGACTTGTACGATTACAAAAGCAGAAAACCAAGAAGTCGTCGACCGATTTTTAAAAGAAAATCCAGAATTTACACAAGAACCGATTCACTTTAATGAAAATGATATTCCTGCGGATGAAGCAGGTTCGATTACAATTTATCCTCATCAATATGACACAGATGGTTTTTTTATTGCTCGTCTCCTTAAAAACTAAGGATCCGATCGTGTAAAAACATTCGGGTCTTGTTTTTTTGAGTAAATTGTATCATACTTGTCTTTGGTGTGATGTAAATAGTATCGAGGTGTAGAGATGAATTATAGTTTAAAAACAAATCGTGGAAAAAGAAAAGATAATCAAGATTATACAGGCACATTTTTTAATGAATCGAATGTCTTATTGGCTATTTTATGCGATGGACTAGGCGGTCATCAAGCCGGCGATATTGCAAGTGAAATGGCTGTTTCTCAAATTGGAAATGCGTGGGAACAGACCAATTTCTCGGCGGATGATACGTACATTATTCAAAAATGGCTGCAAGATAAAATTAACGAAGAAAACAGTCGGATTGTTGAAGCGGCCAGTCAATATGCGGATTTAGAAGGTATGGGCACGACCTTAGTTGCTGCCAGTGTGCTCAATCGCCATATTTTGATTGCGAATGTCGGAGACAGCCGAGCTTATGTCTATAAGGATGGTGCGATTCACTTAGTCACTGAAGACCATTCCTTTGTCTCTGAATTAAAGCGCCAAGGCGGCTTAACGGAGGCAGAAGCTGAAAATCACAGCATAAAAAATGCGTTGACCCGCTCATTAGGTGTTAAAGGGCCGATTGATATCGACTTTTTTCGAGTAGAAAGAAAAAAAGCTGAAAAAGTCCTATTAAATTCCGACGGGCTTTCAAACGTGATGGATGCAGACCAACTGGTGGAAATATTCAGCCAAGACATTTCTTTAGATGAGCTGACCGATCAATTAATAGAAACAGCCTTATATAATGAGGCTTCGGATAATATTACGGTCAATGTGATTGATGTTCGGACAATAGATGAACGGCAGGCAGGTGAGAAGGAATGAACGCTGGCGAAAGATTAAGTGGTCGCTATAAAATTATTGAAAAAATAGGAGCAGGCGGGATGGCTAATGTCTATCTCGCGGAAGACCTTATTTTAGAACGCCAGGTTGCGGTTAAGATGTTGAGCCTGGACTTTCAAGAAGATAAGAGCAGCTATCGGCGGTTTCAAAGAGAAGCTTTGTCGACTACTGAGCTGACCCATCCAAATATTGTAAACATCTATGACGTAGGGGAAGGGAACAATCCCTACATTGTCATGGAATACGTAGCGGGGCTCGATTTGAAAGAATACATTATAGAAAATCACCCGATTTCCTACAACAAAATCATCAACATTATGGATCAGATTTTAAGCGGGATTGCTTACGCCCATTCTAGAGGGGTCATCCATCGGGACATTAAACCGCATAACATTTTAATTGATCCCGATGAGCACGTGAAAATTACCGATTTTGGAATTGCAGTCGCTATTTCCCAAAATTCGATTACCCAGTCCAATTCTTTACTCGGTTCCGTTCAATACATCTCTCCTGAACAAGCGAGAGGAAATGTTGTGACCGAGCAGTCAGACATTTATTCTTTAGGTATTGTGCTGTACGAGATGCTGACGGGGTCTGTGCCCTTTGAAGGCGAATCAGCGGTTTCAATTGCTTTAAAACATTTTCAAGCGCCGATTCCTTCCTTAAAAGAATTCGATTCACGAATTCCGCAGCCGCTGGAAAACGTGGTGTTGAAAGCAACCGCAAAAGAACCCCAGCAGCGCTATGCGTCCGTTTCTGAGATGCGAAAGGATTTACAGACGGCCCTTGATCCCAATCGAAGAGATGAGCCAGTATTTGTTCCGAAAGATTTAAGTGATGAAGATACGCTGGTACTAGACAGTACAGTCGCTGAAGTAACCCAGACAATCAACCAGCAGCCTCCGCAGCCGGTCGCTGATGCTCCAACAGAACCTGGAGAAGAGAAAAAGCCGAAAAGAAAACGCAGATGGCTATGGTTCATACTCATCCCGCTCTTCCTTTTCATGACGGCGATGTTTGTTTGGGCGGCACAGCCGCCAGAAGAGGTTGAGATTCCAGAAGAATTGATTGGAATGACTTATGAAGAGGCGATTCGTTTACTCGAAGAACATTCTCTCGAACTTGGAGCGACCAATGAGGAGTATAATGCGAATGTCGAAGAAGGGCTGGTGTTTGAAACCACTCCAAACTTCGGGACAGCTGTCCGTGAAGGCTCGGAAATCGACTTGACTATCAGTCTAGGCGAAGAAGCTTATACCATTGAAGACTATGTGGGAGATAACTTTGAAGAAGTGCGAGCAAGATTGGATGAATTAGGCTTTACAGTTGAACAAGAAGAAGCCACGCATGAATCAATTGATCCAGGTTATATTACCGCTCAGGATATTGAGCCGGGACAAGATGTTCTGATCAGTGAAACGACGATTACTTTAACGGTCAGTACCGGCCGTCCATCTTTTGAGCTGCTCGACCTATCCGGACATACCCGTAAATCGGTGAATCAGTATGTTGAAAGAAATAACTTGAATCTGACGACAGTTGATGAGTCTTCAGATACCATTCCAGAAGGACAAGTGATCTCTCAAGACCCTGCACCGAATACGAGTATGCATGCAGGTGACCGTGTGACGGTTAAGTTTTCAACAGGACCGGAAGGACCAAATGAAGTGGCCTTTTCTCGAAATGTCACGATTCCATACAAAGAGCACTATGCTGAATTGGAACCGAATGAGGAAACAATCGAAGAAAATGGCGAAGATGCACCAGAAGGCGACACTCCGGAAACCGATGAAGAGGCAGAAGAACCGGTGAATGAACCAGAACGTGAACTGGTCGCCAATACAGTCAAGATTTATATCGAGGATTTAAACCGAGATATTGACACAGTCGCCCATGAATTATCGATTACCGAAGATAGAGAATATGAGTTGAATTTTATTGTCTTAGAAGGTGAAAGTGCACGCTATATTATTGAACGTGACGGAGAACCTATTGAAGCAGCTACTGTCTCTCCAGATGTTTCTTCCGAATAAAA
>CAZKSU010000061.1:0-10186 GCA_964555455.1 uncultured Carnobacteriaceae bacterium | reverse complement strand
ATTATTTGATACCGTTTATTTGTTATAATGAGGATGACAGATAGGGAGGAGCATAACAAATGAAAATTCTACTTGCGACAGATTTATATAGTCCAGCAGTAAATGGCGTCGTCACCTCAACCCTTTCGCTCAAAAAAGCTTTGGAACATTTAGGCCACGAAGTGCGTGTCTTAACTCTCGCTGAAGAGGGTTTTATTGATGCTGAAAAGGACATCTATGTCGTATCGTCACTGAACATGAATAAGGTTTATCCGGGTGCGCGCGTCCGTTTTTTTTCAGATCGTTCCATTCTGAAATGCATTGTGGCTTGGGGGCCTGATATCATCCATACCCAAAGTGAATTCAGCACTTTCCGTATGGCGAAGCTCTTGACGCAAGAGCTGCATATTCCAATTGTTCATACGTACCACACGATTTACGAAGATTACACGCATTACTTTTCTCCTAGCGAAAAAACCGGCCGTAAAGTTGTTTCCGTCCTTACCAAGCGGTTGCTGGAGGATGTAGAAGCGGTCATTGCCCCGACAAAGAAAGTGGGACGGATGCTAGATAGCTACGGGGTTGAACAGCCTATTACCGTGATTCCAACAGGGATTCAGCTCGAAAAATATGCAGCAGAGGTCTCTGCAGAGAGCACTGCTGCTCTGCGCCAGCGCTACAAGATTCCCCAAGATGCTTTCCTGTTAATTTCTTTAGGCCGTTTAGGCAAAGAAAAGAATACAGAAGAGCTCTTGTACTTCATATCGCTGCTAAAATTTGATGTGCACCTTCTTATTGTGGGCGACGGGCCTAACCGTCTGCCTTTAGTAGATTATATGAAAGAGCTTGGTCTAGAGGACCGCGTTTCCTTTGCTGGTATGGTGGGTCCAAATGAGGTCCCGCTTTATTATAAGAGTGCGGATGTCTTTGTCAGTGCCTCAACGAGCGAAACCCAAGGCCTGACTTATATTGAAGCTTTGGCAAGCAAGCTGCCGGCGCTCTGCCGTTTTGATGAATCGATCGAAAATGTTATTCTCAATGACGAAACGGGTTTTCAATACCATTCCTTTAAAGAATTTGAATCCTGTCTTTATTACCTGATGCATAATCAAGCAGCCTACCAGAAGATGGCGAAACAAGGGTGCCATTTAGCCTTTGAACACTTTTCTTCTGAGGCCTTTGGCGAACAAGTGGAACATGTCTATAAGAGTACCTTGCATTCTTTTGATTTAAAGCAATCTTTCGAAATCAATTATTAGCCCTTATAAGGAGGACAAGACAATTGAATACTTTTGAACTTTCTAAAAAAGAGATGATTCAGTACGGTTTGAATCTGTTGAATGTCCTCGGCTTTCTTTTCGCCCTCTATTTACTGTATTGGGGCTTTCAAAACGAGGTTTTTACTTCTGAACAAGCGTTAAGAAATCTGCTGGAGACAATGGGGCCTGGCGCCCCTATCGGTTTTATTTTCATTCAGATTATCCAGACCGTCATCCCGATTATTCCTGGTGCGCTGACCATCCCTATGGGGTCCATTATCTTTGGCATGGGGTATGGTTTTTTCTTGAATTTTACAGGCATTATTATTGGCTCTGTCATCAATTTCTGGCTGGCTCGACGGTTTGGCCGTCCCCTTGTTGAGTTGCTCGTCAATAAAAACCAATTCAACAAATATATTCGCTGGCTGGATGACAGCCAACGTTTTGATAAACTGTTTACCTTCGGCATGTTTTTTCCCTTTTCGCCTGCCGACCTTCTCTGTTATTTAGCCGGTCTTTCAAGAATTTCCTTTAAGAAATACTTCTTGATTCTTAGTTTAGGCAAACCGCTGACGCTGTTTATTTATTCTTATGGGATGATCGAAGTGCTTCAATTCGCTTTCCAGCTTTTCGCGTAAAAAATAAAGAGGTGATAACATGCGCGTTTATTTATGCAGTGACTTTCAAACTTTAATTGAACAAAGCGGGGTGGGACGTGCCCTTGAGCATCAAAAAAAGGCACTGGATGCTGCGGCTGTCCCGTATACAACAACCTACAAAGAACCTTATGATGTCATCCATATCAATACGGTTTTTCCGCAATCTTATCTGAAAGCGAAAAGAGCCAAACGCGAAGGGAAAACCGTTGTCTACCACGCCCATTCAACGATAGAGGATTTTAGAAATTCTTATTTTTTTGCTAACGCCTTAGCGCCTCTCTTTGGCTGGTGGATTAAGAAATGTTACCGGACGGCGGATTTAATCTTGACCCCTTCCGCTTATTCCAAAGCATTAATTGAACAATACGATTTAAAACGGCCGATTCAAGTGGTTTCTAATGGGATTGATTTGGAGTATTGGCAAAGTACGGCACAAGAAATCGCCGCCTTTAAACAAAAATATGGCTTACAGCCCGCAGATAAAATGGTTCTTTCTGTCGGCCTGCAAATTAAACGCAAAGGCATCTTGGATTTTGTCGAAATGGCCAAGCAGATGCCCGACTATCAGTTTGTCTGGTTCGGCTATACCGATCCGAAACTGCTGCCGAAAGAAGTGGTTCAAGCCATTCAAACCGACCTGCCTAATCTGCACTTCCCTGGTTATATTGACTCGGATGAGCTGCGGGTGGCTTATCAAGCAGCCGATTTATATGTCTTTTTAACACATGAAGAGACGGAAGGCATTGTCTTGCTGGAAGCTTTAGCGAGCCGCACCCCTACATTAGTCAGGGATCTTCCTGTATTCTCTGATTATCAGAACGAAAAACATGTCTATAAGGGCCAGTCTCTTAAAGAATTTATTGCTTTAGCCCGCCAGATTTTGGAAGGAGAACTTCCTTCGCTAGTCGATGAAGGTCACCAAATCGTTTCGGAAAAGAGCTTGCCGAATATCGGGGAGCAACTAAAAAGCTATTATTCAAAATTGACGAAGTGAATCAAGAAACGACGAACCTCCCTTTTCAGCAAGGAAGGTTTTTTCTTTTGGTTGACCCTTGATATAGGGCCTTTCTTGTTTTCATTTTCAATAAGCGGTATACTCTCCAAGCACGCTTTTTACAAATAAAGGAGATAGAGACCGCGATGGAACACCAGACAGCACAAAAAATTCTCAACAAATTAAATCGTTTATCGAAAAGCCCGCTCAAAACAGGCAGCCGTTTCTTGGGAATCGCTGCTTTCCTTTTCATACTGATGGCGATAGGCTGGAGCTTCTTCTCTTCTGAAGCCGCCTTGCAAGAATTGTTAGCAGCGATGGGCCCTCACGCACCCGTTTTCTTTGTTTTTATCCAAATCTTGCAAACCGTCACGCCTTTTGTTCCAGCAGCGCTTATCATTCCAGTCGGCCTGCTCCTCTTTGGCGTCAGTTCAGGGTTTTTCCTCAGCTTTTTAGGCCTTACCATAGGGTCAGCGATTAATTTTAAACTCGCCCGGAGCTTTGGCCGTCCTTTTGTCGAAAGATTCGTAAGCAAAAAACAGCTCGATCAGTACACAAACTGGCTCGCTGACGATGCACGTTTTGACCGCCTCTTTGCGCTTGGGATGTTCTTGCCTTTTACGCCTTCTGATTTTTTATGCTATTTAGCGGGACTTTCAGATATTTCCTTTAAAAAATACCTGTCCATCACCAGCTTGAGTAAGATCTTTACCTTATTTCTTTATACTTACGGTCTTTTGGGCCTTATCCAGCTTCTTTTGCAAATCTTTGCTTAAAACCTTTTCGTCTATAACCTCCTCTTCATTTTTTATATAATGAAAAGGAGGTTTTTTTATAAACAAACTACAATAGAAAGGAGCAGACAAATGAAAATAATAATCGATGCGGATGCGAGTCCCGTGAAAAATGAAGTGATTGAGCTCGCAGAAAAATACGGCCTGCAAGTGGTCATTGTTTCAAGTATTTCCCACTACACCCACGAGATTTATCCTGAATTTGTCCAAATGGTTTATGTTGAAAAAGGCGCGGACAGGGCAGATTTTAAAATTGTTCAGCTGGCAAAGAAAGAGGATATCATCCTTACACAGGACTACGGCTTAGCCTCTCTCCTGCTTCCGAAAGGCTGTATTGTTATCCATCACAAAGGGTACGAGTATACAAAGGACAATATGGATACCCTTCTGCAGAACCGCCATTTCAGTGCTTTAAAAAGACAAGCCGGCCAGCGGACGAAAGGGCCCAAACCATTTACCGAAGAAGACCGTAAAAGGTTTAAGGCCTTCTTTGATGATTTCTTAAACACTCAATTGTAAAAAAAGAATGAAGATTCTGTTTAAAACCCTTAAATACGTACTACATAGGCGGAAAACATGCTATTATAGGAAAATGAACAACTGTTTATTAAGGAGGTCCATTTATGGCCTATATTGAAGTCATTAATGCATCAAAATTTTATGGAAAAGGCGCTGCCATAGTGAAAGCGAACGATCAAATCAGCTTTTCCATCAAAGAAAAAGAATTTACCGTCATTGTCGGCCCGAGCGGGGCTGGAAAATCCACTCTTCTTCATATTCTGGGCGGCATGGATTCCCCGGATGAAGGCGAAGTTTTAATCGACGGAATGGATATTGCCCAGTACAATGAGAAGAAACTGACGATTTACCGCCGGGAAGATATCGGCTTTATTTTTCAAAACTACAACTTGATTCCCAACTTGACTGCGCTTGAGAATGTGGAAATGGCCGCTGAGTTGGCGGATGAAGCTTTGGATGCGAGTGAAGTCATCGAATCGGTGGGTTTGAGTCACCGGGCCGACAACTTCCCTGCTCAACTTTCGGGCGGTGAGCAGCAGCGGGTAGCGATTGCGCGAGCACTGGTGAAGAAGCCTAAACTGCTCCTCTGTGATGAACCGACAGGAGCTTTGGATTATGAAACCGGAAAACAAGTCTTAAAATTGCTGCGCGATTCTAAAGATTTGTACGGCGCGACTGTTTTGGTGATTACCCATAACCAAGCCATCACCCCAATGGCTGACCGCGTCATTGAAATTGGCGATGCTAAAGTCAAATCGAACGTAGTCAATGAGAACCCTGTTCCAGTGGCGGAGATCGAATGGTAAAGCAAAACGCTTTACGCAGAAAGGAGGCTGATCATGCGATATAAAGCCATCTGGAAAGATGCCTTCCGGGAAATCCGGCGCTCAATCACCCGCTTTTTAGCGATTCTCGTCATTATTTTGCTGGGTGTCGGTTTCTATGTGGGTATCAGTGCGACGAGCCCGAATATGATCCATACCGCGGACCAATATTTTACCGAACAGAAATTGATGGATTTTCGAATACTCTCTACTTTTGGCTTAACGGATGAAAACATTGGGGAATTAGAGGCAGTGGAGGGAGTAACCCTCCAAAGCCACTATGCGCAGGATTTTCTGTTAAATGAAGCACCCGAGTCAATCCGCTTATTCAGCTATGCTGCCGAAGACGGCCAAGCGATAAATCAATACGAAGTCATAGAGGGGCGCTTGCCTGAGAAACCAGGTGAGATCGCTTTAGACAGCTTTGACAGCTTTCTGCCCGACATAACCATTGGCGACACCATCTCTTTAGAAGCCGGCGAAGACGGCGGCAATCCAGAAGACCATTTGCGAAGACAGGCATTTGAAGTGGTTGGTTTTGTAAAAAGCCCCTTGTACATCGAGCAGCAATCCCGCGGAACCACTCCTATCGGAAGCGGTTCGCTAGGCGGTTTTGGCGTTATTTTGGAAGAAGATTACGATACCGACGTCCGATCCGAAGTGTACGTCAGCATAGATGAAGCAGATGATCTGCAAGCTTACAGCGAAGAATATCAAACGGTCCTGGCCGATTATGAGGACAAGTTCGAACCCCTTTTAGGTGAAATGGAAACCCGACGAGCCATCCAGATAGAAAATGAAATCCAAGCGGAAATCGATGACGGCTGGGCCGAACTGGAAGCAGGCGAGCAGGAATTAGCCGATGCAGAAGCGGAATTAGAAGAAGTCCGGACTGAAATCGACCAAGGCTGGCAAGACTATGAGGACGGTCTGGCGGCACTTGAAGAAGAAACAACTGCTGCTCAACAAGCAATCAATGCCAATGAACAAGAATTGGCACAGACGATGCAAGAGTTAGAAAACCAGCGCGCTGACTTAGCGGAGCAGAGAAGTGCATTAGAGACAGAGCTGGCAACTTTAAATGGAGCCGAGGAAGAGTTAGCTGCAGGACGGGCTCAACTAGAACAAGGCCTCCATCAAATCAATGCCGGCCTGTCTGAAATTGACAAGAACCGTGAGGCAATTGACGCGGGCTTAGCCGCTATTGATGCGCAAGAAATGGAATGGCTTGCCGCACAGAGCCAGTTGACGCAAGCCTTAGCGGAACCCGAAGTGCCTGAACCTGCGCGAGCAGACCTGCAGAGTCAATTGGCACAAGTGGAAGCGGGCTTAGAAGCTTTGGCTGCCCAGAGGCAAGAAGTGCGTGCGCCTTTAGTGCAAGAGCAAGCCCTTCTGGCTCAACGAGAAGAACTACGGGCCCAGCTGAACCCTCTAAATGCGCAAACTCAGCAGCTGGAAGCAGGACGCGCGCAAATAATAGAAGGCATCAGCCAAATCGATGCCGGAATTGCCCAAATAGACGAGGGGCTAGCCCAGGCAGATGCTGGTTACACGGAGATTGCCAATGCGCGGGAGACGTTAGCGGCAGAAACGGCCAATGCCCAAGCAGAGCTTGCGGGTGCTGAAGCAGAACTAAACGCAGCAGCAGAAGAATACGAAGAAGGACTCGCCGCTTTTGAAGAAGAGCGAGCAACAGCTTTAAAAGAGCTGGAAGAGGGGCGGCAGGATCTGGAAGAAGCGGAAGTAAATCTCGCCCAGATGCCGGAGCCGTCTTATTATCTATTTGACCGTTCCGACAATATTGGCTATATGGAGTATAAAGATAATGCGGATCGTTTATCGATTATCGCTGTTGTCTTCCCTGGTTTCTTTTTCTTAATCGCGATTTTCATCTCGTTTACGACGATGACGCGTATGGTTGACGAAGAGCGGGAGTATATCGGCATTATGAAAGCTCTCGGATATCGAAACCGTCAAATTTTACTCAAATTTATTACTTATGCGATTTTAGCGACGACGGCAGGAGCTGTCCTTGGAATTGTGGCCGGTTATGCGATTATTCCGCCGCTTATATTTAATGCGTACTCTTCGCTCTATAATCTGCCCGATATGGTGGTTCAGCAATATACGCGCTACACCGTTTTCGCCTTTATTGCAGCTTTTCTGTCCACCGTTGGCGCAAGCCTGCTGGCTGTCAGACATTCATTGAAAAGCAATGCTGCTACCCTGCTGATGCCAAAAGCGCCAAAACGCGGCTCTCGGATTTGGTTAGAGCGCCTGCCGTTTGTTTGGAAGCGGCTTTCGTTCAACACCAAAATCACATTCCGCAATGTGTTCCGCTACAAGTCACGCATGCTCATGACGATTCTTGGTGTGGCCGGCAGCATGGGGCTTATCGTCACCGGTTATGGGATTGCCGATTCTGTCGGTGATGTTGCCGATACGCAATTTGGAGAGATCAATCAATTCCAAGCGTTTGTGGCCTTAGACGCCAATATGGATCAAGGTGAGTTGGATGCTTATATGGAAAGCATTCAAGCACGAGAAGAGATTGACGATTCACTGCTGCTTTACCAAGAAAGCACGACAGCAGCAGCAGAAGGTGTCAATACGCAAGACGTCATGATGTATGTGCCAGAAAATCCTGACCATATGAATGACTATATTCGTCTGCGGGATGCGAAGGATGAAGAGACTGTTCATGAATTAGACAGCTCAGGCGCTTATGTCACGCAAAAGATAGCTGATCTCTTTGATCTTGAAGTCGGAGATGCATTTGAAGTCACTGGCAGCGAGGAAGAAACAGTGGCTGTGACTGTGGCTGAAATTGTCCAAAACTATATGGGCCACTACTTGTATATGACGCCTGAGTACTACGCAGAAGTGACGGGTGAGGAGCCGGAAACTGTGAATCTGCAGTTTGTCAAATACAATACGGCTGGCGTGGACCAAGAAGAAGTAGGCAGCTCCTTGTTGAATGAGGAAGGGGTTTTGGGCATCACCTATGCAACGGATGTGTACGACGGCTTTGCCGACACGATGGGGAGTTTAGATTTTGTGACGCAAATCCTGGTGGCAGCCGCTGCCGCCCTAGCCTTTATCGTGCTGTATAATTTAACCAACATTAACGTTTCAGAACGGCAAAGAGAATTGTCGACGATTAAAGTGTTGGGCTCCCATAATCATGAAGTGACTTTATATATTTACCGGGAAAACATTCTTTTAACGGTACTTGGAATTATCCTTGGCGCTTTCTTTGGCCAATGGCTGACTAACTTCATTATGGGGACAATGGAAATTGATAACGTCGTATTCGGACGTGTAGTCCATTTAGAGAGCTACCTCTATGCGATTGGACTGACTTTGCTGTTCAGTGTGATTGTGATGGTAGTGATTCACTATCAGCTGAAACGCATTGATATGGTGGAAGCCTTAAAAGCGAATGATTAATTGAATAACAAAAAACCTCTCTAATGAGCAGTCGTTCTCTAATTGGAGAGGTTTTTTCATGTCCAAAATCAGTGACAGCAGACTCAAAAAAGAATACACTAAGAGAACTAGCTATAAAAAAGGAGGGGAATATACCATGCGGCTGTTTCTTGCGATTCACTTTAGTGACCCAGTTAAAAACCAGATTCTTGACATCATGCGTATTTTGAAACTTTCTGTCAGAAAAGGAAGATTTGTTCCTCTGGATCATCTGCATTTAACGCTTGAGTTTCTAGGAGACATAGAAGAGCCGAAGACAAAAGAAATAATAGATGTCTTAAATGAAATAGACTGTCCGTCCTTTACCTTGCAGCTTTCTGATATCGGGTATTTTAACACACGGAAAGGCCGCCTCTATTGGCTCGCCCCAGAGCCCAACACTACACTCATGCATCTGCAGAGCGAGATACATCAGAAGCTGTTAGAGCGAGGTTTTACACTCAATACGAGAGCGTTTTTCCCGCATATCACCATTGCCCGCAATATAAAACTCAAAGAGCAAATCAACAGGTATTCTATAGACAAGCGGCTAAAACAGATTCAGACAACTGTCCGATCTGTTGCTTTAATGGAATCCAAAACCGTTGATGGAAAGTTAACTTATACGGTCCTTGCTTCAAAGGAACTTCTTTGACAGCCATTGGTCAACTTTAAGCTTTGCTTTAAAATCAGCTAAAGAAAAATCCCCTGCAGAAACTGCCAGGGAATTTTTTATGTTAATCAACAATGTTCTGCGGCTTTCCTTCGATAAATTTCATTGTATTATCAAAAGCAATATGCGCACGTGCAACCATTGACTCATCCGTTAAAAAGGCAATGTGGGGAGTCAATACGGTGTTTTTCGCATCCAGTAATGGGTAATCTGCCGGAATCGGCGGCTCCATATCAAAGACGTCAATACCTGCACCCGCCAGTTTCCCGTCGTTCAATAATTCAGCCAACGCTTCATTATCGACAATCGGACCGCGAGCTGCATTTATTAAGACCGCACTCTCTTTCATTTTCTCTAATTCCTCGCGGCCTAGGAAGTGCTTCGTCTCCTCATTTAATGGCAGGTGCAAGGTAAAAATATCACTTTGCTCCAGCAATTCATCCAAAGAGACATAGGTCAGCCCTAATTCTTTCGCTTCTTCTTTTTCTGAGTTGTTGTAGCCGATTAAATCTGCGCCAAAGGCTTTAAACAATTTCGCTGTTTCTAAACCAATCGCACCGGTCCCAATAATGCCGACCGTTTTTCCTTTGATTTCATTTCCTTGGTAAATCACGACATCTTCTCCGTCATGGATGGTGTTATTTCCAGTTGGAATAGCTCGAAGAACATTAATCGTTAAACCAATGACCAATTCCGCCACAGATGTATTGGAGTAGCCCGCCGCATTTGCGATTTTGACTCCTTGCTCTTTGGCAGCAACCTGATCAACGTGATCCACACCTGTAAAGGCTACGTTGATTAACTTTAAGTTCTCAGCCTTTTCGAAAGCTTCTTTTGGATAAGGGTTATTTGCAATCATGACAATGTCTGCATCCGCACTGCGCTCAGCTAACTCGCCAGCATCAGTCGTCTTTTCATCATAATAAACAAACTCATGTCCCGCTTCTTTGATAGGACCGGCCAATTCTTCGATTAAAGATGCTGGAACATTCAATGGTTCTAATAATTTAATTCGCA
>CAZKSU010000060.1:0-10341 GCA_964555455.1 uncultured Carnobacteriaceae bacterium | reverse complement strand
GCTGATGATTTAGGAAAAAAATAAGGAGGGTGTTTTAATATGGAAGTAGATAGAAGAGTAGTAGTAGGAACGTTCGATAATGAGAATGCAGCGGCAACTGAGGTTAGACGATTAATCGACGAGGGCTATCCAGAAAACAAGATCACTTTATACACAAATGCAGATAAAGTGGATGCCTTAAGAGCTTCTCAAGATGTAGATGTCAAGACTGAAGGCGCTGCTGAAGAATCTCGTGCTGGAGAAGACGACCGCAGTTTCTGGGAGCAGATAAAAGACGCTTTCTCAATGGACACATATGATTATGATGATGCTTCACAACATCCAGAGTACACTCGAGATGACGATGTGTTGTATCCTTATAGAGATGATATCGCAGCAGGGAAGATTGTGATTGTTGTAGAAGATTTCCGTGAAGATGCAGATACGGATGAAACGGCAACAATGGGCACAGGTACAGTGACTGATACAACCATCACTGATACAGATAGAGAGCCGGATATGGACCTCAACCGAACAGACGCAACGGTTGGAGATTTTGACCGAGATAGCGACTTAACAGAAGAAGAAAGAATTCGCTTGAGAGAAGAACGTTTGGAAGTCGATAAAGAAGAAGTTCAAACAGGCGAAGTCAATATACGTAAGGAAACAAAACATGAAACAAAATCCATTGATGTCCCAGTAGAAAAAGAAGAAGTGATCATTGAGAGAAAACCTGTAGCGGGTGCAGACTCAGAGGCAACAGACATGGACATTGATGAAGAAACAGAGTCTTTCAGTATTCCAATCAAAGAAGAAAAAGTTGAAGTCCGCAAAAAGCCGGTTGTGACAGAAGAAGTAGAAATCAGAAAAGAACGTCATGAAGAGGTTGAAGAAGTAACAGAGGATGTTAGACGTGAAGAGTTAGAAGTTGACCGGGACGATGAAACAAACGTGACGGATTCTGACAGAACTATCGATCTCGATCGAACGGACAGAGTTGAAACAGACCCGATGGATCCAGACACGGTTGATTCAGATCCGTTGAATGAAGACGGCGACCTTCCATATACAATGGACAGAGATCTTGACGATCCAAACACACGCGCAAATGATAGAGACAGAAGAACGGATCTCTAAACTTAGAACCGATCTGAATAAGAAGAGGTAAAGACTAAAAAGCGGGAATTTTTCCGCTTTTTAGTCTTTTTGTGTGCTCAGGAAATCTTACCAGAATAGCCACTTTTTTACACGGCTAAATCAAAGTCCAATCCATGTCCCCAACAACCCCTATGTCCGGGTTAAAACAGCCTGTAAAGCCCAATGATTCTAGCGACCAGAGCCTTCTATGCTCAAAATGGAAAAAGGGAAGTCTTGAGGAAATAGAAAAGGCCCGATCCAAAAGTCCGGCCTTTTCTTTATTATTGCTGAATCATTTTGAATAATTCCGTTCCCAGTTTTCCTACTTTTTGAACATACTGTGTTTCGCCTATAGGGTTTCCTTGGAAACTTGCTTGCAGCTCTTTCATGTTCGGGCCTAAGTTCCCCTCTGGAAAATTAGTCACTTCGACCTCTTCGGATTGTAATTTGATGCGGGCGCCTGATGTGTAATCGTCATTGTTGATCATATAATTGGCGACTTGAATAAAGTAATCCGGTGTCTGGATATAATTGTCCCATAACACCTGGAAACTCTCGTAGTCGATATCATTTAACATAATTTTTTTCGACCGTATAAACATTTGGAATGAAAACTTCGCCAAATCGAGATCCGTTCGAACGACCCAGCCAACCGGCAGAGGACGTTCACCTGCATGTTCCGCTTTCAGTTTCTGATAGCCTTCTGTATCTCCTAGGACAGTCTCAATGACTTGTGTCTCATAATCCGGGTGAAAGACTAATTCCCGGTCTTTTTCTAATATGTATTGAATGTATTGTTCCATTTATCCACCTTCTCTAGTTTTTTTAAGCGTTATCATAATCATAGAGGATTTATCAAATGACTGCAAAAGAATTTTTATTGAATAAAATTCTCGAACGATTAAAAAAGAAGAGTGCTAACCGCTTAACTTGGAAGCTATAAAACCGAACGTTATTTTACGATATTAAAATATCGTTTGCTTTATGTGCGGATACTCTGTATAATTTCTCATGTACTATTTTTTAATACTAATTGGAGGTAGAAAAGTGAATAAAATAGCTTCATTTTTTGAATTTGAAGAGAACCGCACGACCATGAGCCAGGAAATTACAGCAGGGATTACGACATTCTTTGCGATGTCTTATATCATTTTTGTTAATCCAGCGATTCTTGAGTTATCGGGCATGCCGAATCAAGCAGTATTCTTAGCAACCATCTTCGCATCAGCCATTTCAACTTTGGCGATTGGTTTAATTGCGAACGTTCCTTATGCGTTAGGGCCTGGTATGGGATTAAATGCATTCTTTACGTATACGGTGGTCTTTAGTTTAGGCTTTACTTGGCAAGAAGCCCTTTCGATGGTATTCATTTGCGGACTGATTAATGTGTTGATTACGGTTACGAATATTCGCCGTTTGCTTATTGTGGCTATCCCAAACACTCTGCAAAATGCGATTTCTGCAGGAATTGGGGTCTTTATTGCTTATTTAGGTGTAAAGAATTTAGGACTGTTAAAGTTTACGTCGGATGCAAGTAGCATCGTGTCAGTGAATGGCGGAGATCCGGCGGCAGAAGCTTTTCCTGGAGGGGTAACGAATGTTGTCTCAACGGGCGGTATTTTACCAGAATTGGTTGATTTTACAGATCCAGCCGTTTTAATCGGTCTGGCGGGTTTATTTATTACAATTATTTTAATGCTCAAACAGGTGCGCGGAGCCATTTTACTCGGCATCGTCATTACCACTGTTTTAAGTTTAGTTTTCGGTTTAACGGATTTATCTGCCATTAATTTCTCGGAAAACTCTTTAGGTGCTGCTTTTTCAGATTTAGGCGTTACATTCGGAGCCATCTTCACTTCTGAAGGTTTGCCTTCTTTATTTGGAGACATGACCCGAATGCCTATTGTTATTATGACCATCTTTGCTTTCAGTTTAGCGGATGTCTTTGATACGGTAGGGACTTTCATTGGAACAGGGCGACAGTCAGGAATCTTTACGGATGAGGACATGAAAGCTTTAGAAGAAGGTTCTGGCTTTAACTCTAAAATGGACAGAGCGCTGTTCGGAGACTCCATTGGAACGATTATTGGGGCTATTTTTGGAACATCAAATACAACGACTTTCGTAGAGTCTGCAGCGGGGATTGGGGCAGGTGGACGTACAGGAATGACTTCTGTCTCTACAGCAGCTTGCTTTATTCTAGCGATGTTTTTGTCACCGGTGCTTGGCATAGTACCGCCGGAAGCAACGGCGCCAGCATTGATCATTGTAGGTATTTTAATGATGAGTTCCTTAAATAATATTGACTGGCACAATTTTGAGCTCGCAGTACCGGCTTTCTTTGCTTCCATCTTTATGGGACTGGCTTATTCTATTTCAAATGGAATTGCTGCCGGCTTCATCTCATATGGGATTCTTTCGTTAGCTACTGGAAAAGCAAAAAAAGTGCACCCGATTTTATGGGTTTCAATCGGTTTATTTATTTTAAACTTTATCGTTTTAGCTATCTTATAATTAGAAACAAAAAAGGTTTAGGAACGAGTTCTCAATCGTTCCTAAACCTTTTTTAGTTATAACATGGCCTTCACAAAGAAGTCCGTAATTTTAGCCATAGTTTCTGGCCGGACTAAATGTTCTTCTTCTTCGTCAATGAACTGAATGTTTTCTTTAGCCTGATTTTCTTTCATAAATTCCACCACATGCTGGTAAGGCACGACCACATCTTGAGTGCCATGCCAAAAGAGCAGCGGACGCCCATCGATTTTCTCTGAGTTTAAGGATAAATCATACTCAGGGATCCAATTGAGCAAGTGATTGTAATCTTTTGGGAAAAAGCGGTCCATCTGACTCGCATGTTTAAAGATACGCTCACGATAAGCCACAAGTTTGGGTGTGCCCATGACACAGGCAGCGGCTTTAATTTCTGGATGCTTAGTGAAGAGCGCGGTTGTTGTCATCCCGCCCATAGAAACGCCGCCGACCCCAATTTGATCTTCGACTAATCCTTTTTTCTTTACTGCATCCACTAAATACCCAAATTCAAATAAATTGGTGTGGATACTTTGCCAAAAAGTTAAAGAAGGAATGTCGGTCATCGGATTTTTGCGTTCCCCATGGTTAAAGGCATCCGGCAAAAGCACTCGGAAACCCGCTCTCGCTAGATACCTTCCTTGCGTTAAGGTTAATTCTTTTTGTGATTGCCAGCCGTGATAGTAGATAATCAGCGGCAGTTTTTCTCCTTTTTTTTCTTCAGGAACTACTTCCAGCAGAGGGATGGTTCCTACTATATGTTTTTCAATCGATAATTTCATCTCTCCCACCTCGTTAAATAGGATACCTTTTTTCAGAGAAAATAACTAGAGGAGGCGCCTTTATTTTTGAGACGGTCAGTGAAACTGTAAGGCGAATTCTTTGGCTGCTTTGAGAAACTGTTATATACTATAAGGTGTGTAAACGTTCTATTGACTATTTACGAAGGGAAGTTATAATATGCAAGTAACATTTAAAGGCGAACCATTAGAAGTAAAGGGAACACAACCAAATGTAGGGGACGCGGCACCAGATGTCACGCTCACAGCGCGCAACCGCGATAAAGTCAAATTATCAAACTTCATCGAAGATAAACCTGTTGTGCTGAGTGTTGTGCCGGATGTTCAGACAAGAACCTGTGAGTTGCAGACGAAACGCTTTGCAGATGAATTAAACGAACAAGATGTGATCTTTTTAACGGTCAGCCGCAACACAGTCGACGAGTTTAACCAGTGGAATGAAGAGAATGAATTAAACTTGGTGACATTGTCTGACGACGACGGCGAGTTTGGAAAAGCGTACGGTTTAGAAATTGACATGGGCGGAGACGTACGTCTTGCTCGTTCAGTTTTCTTAATTGATACAGACGGGACGATTCAATACAAACAAATCGTTCAAGAGGTGGCAGACGAGCCAAATTACGAGGAAACGCTTGAAGCCATTAAAAAACTGTAAAAAAATATTTTTTAAAAAACGAAACGACTTTCTCTAGACAAGAGCGAGTCGTTTTTTAAGTTTTGAAAACCTTTTGTTCTTGCATCGAGCAGAGAAAAGAAAAACCCTTTGCCCGAAAAGCGAGCAGAGGGTCTGTCTTTCTTATAAGGTATCTTCGTATAATTCTAAATTCTCATCTACATGATAAGGGTCTTCTTCGTTAATGCGGTCAAAAAATAAGACACCGTTCAAGTGATCGATTTCATGTTGAATGACAATAGCAGGGTAGCCTCTGAAGCGTTCTGTGTGTTTCTTTCCATCTACATCATAATATTCAACGGTAATGCGCTTATGACGAGGGACCAGACCTTCATAAAATTCATCCACTGAAAGACAGCCTTCACCATCTTGCAAAGCGGTCTGCTTTACAGAGTGGCGCAGAATTCTAGGATTGATCAAGACTAAACTGAGCGGGTCCTCTTCTGTTTCGCCTTCACCAGGAAGATGTACCGCAAACATTTGTTTAGAAATATCTAATTGAGGTGCAGCTATTCCGACACCTGGGCGGAGTTGATATTTTTCCGCTAATTCTGGATCTTGGCTATTTACTAAAAATTCAAGCATATCTTCTGAAAGGTTTTTTAATTCTTCACTTAAAGGGAAATCAATTTTTTCTGCTTTTTTTCTTAATGTGGGATGGTAATCACGAATCACGTCATCCATAGTAATCATATAAAACACTCCTCTTTCAATGTCCGGAAATTATTTTATCATAAGTTTACAGAATAATCGATAGGCTGAGCCAGAATAAATCTTATGTTCATTGTGAACAAAGTCGTTTAGTTTTTCATTCACTTCTAACGAATGAAATGAAGGGACGGAAAGCGTCTGCATAAAAATGCTTCAGCTATTCTATTTTCAATGTTTGGGCCTTTAATCCGCTAAATTGTTTGGAAAAAAACATATTGAGAACATTTTCACAAATGGGAGCCGGGTTAAAAAAGAGTTTGCAAAAACAGGACCATCGCTTGATTTATTAGCGATTACATGTTACTTTAAAAGGTGAAAAGCTACAAAAATATATTGCTTTTAGCATGTCTTTTTGTGTGCATTTAATTATTTTAAGGAGAGGTATGGTTACAAATGGCAAACAACCCTTTAGATTTTGACAAGCTTGTCGAATCCTACGGCGAACTATTCCCAATGGTTCAAATACTTGATAAAGACGGAAAAGTTGTCGACAAAGACTTACTTCCAGAATTATCAGATGAAGAACTTGTTGAGTTAATGGAGAGAATGGTCTTCTCACGTGTTTTACACGAACGTTCTATGGCATTATCACGACAAGGACGCCTTGGCTTCTACGCACCTACAGCAGGACAAGAAGCATCACAAATTGCAAGTCACTATGCATTAGAACAACAGGACTGGATTTATCCAGGATATCGTGATGTTCCGCAACTGATTATGCATGGTCTGCCAATTTACAAAGCTTTCTTATGGTCACGTGGACATGTGGCAGGAA
This sequence comes from uncultured Carnobacteriaceae bacterium, assembly GCA_964555455.1. Lineage (GTDB taxonomy): Bacteria > Bacillota > Bacilli > Lactobacillales > Carnobacteriaceae_A > Atopostipes. Next base: position 3,737 of record CAZKSU010000060.1, on the reverse strand, counting down.
ATGACTATGATTTAGATGAATTACCAATTATCCCACCACAAATTATTATCGGTGCACAGTATGTCCAGGCAATGGGGAATGCTGTTGGGCAAAAATTAGCCGGTAAAGAAAATGAAGTTACAATTACTTACACGGGTGACGGTGGATCTTCACAAGGTGACGTTTACGAAGGAATTAACTTCGCTAGCCGTTACAAAGCACCTGTTATTTTTGTGATCCAAAACAACGGTTATGCAATTTCTACTCCAAGAGACAAGCAAACTGCTGCTGAAACTCTTGCTCAAAAAGGTGTCGCTTCTGGTATTCCATCTGTTCAAGTAGACGGAATGGACCCATTAGCCGTTTACACTGTAACAAAAGCGGCTCGTGATTGGGCAGTAGCTGGAAATGGTCCAGTTTTAATTGAAACAATCACTAACCGATTTGGTCCTCACTCCACTTCAGGAGATGACCCAACACGTTACCGTTCAGAAGAGTCATTTGACTACTGGGAGCAACGTGACCCGCTTATCCGTTTCCGTAACTACTTAGAAGAAAAAGACTTATGGACGGAAGAACGCGAAGAAGAATTAATTGAAGAAGTCACTGAACAAGTTGCTGAAGCTGCTAAAGAAGCAGATAAAGCTGAAAAAATGACAATTTCAGATAGTTTATCTTGGATGTTCTCAAACCCAGGACAAAACATTACTGAACAAATTGAAAAATACGAAGCAAAGGAGAGTAAATAATCATGGCGCAACAGCTTAATATGGTCTCTGCAATTACTCAAGCCTTAGAACAAGAAATGGAACGTGACGAAAAGGTTTTAGTATTTGGGGAAGACGTTGGTGTTAACGGTGGTGTTTTCCGTGCGACTGATGGATTAGTAGATAAATTTGGTGAAGAGCGCGTAAGCGATACACCATTAGCTGAATCTGCTATCGGTGGTATGGCATTCGGTTTAGCCGTACAAGGTTTCCGACCAGTTATGGAAATCCAATTCTTTGGTTTCGTATTTGAAGTAATGGACTCAATCGTGGGTCAAATTTCTCGTCAACGTTTCCGTATGGGTGGAAACTTAGATATGCCAGTTGTTATCCGTTCACCATTTGGTGGTGGAGTTAAAACCCCAGAAATGCACGCAGACAGTTTAGAAGGATTAATGGCTCAATCACCAGGATTAAAAGTCGTCATCCCTTCAAGCCCTTATGATGCAAAAGGATTATTAACAGCAGCACTTCGTGATAACGACCCTGTTGTATTCCTAGAGCACATGAAGCTATACCGTTCATTCCGTGAAGATGTTCCAGAAGAACAATACGAATTGGAAATAGGTAAAGCAAACGTAGCTCGCGAAGGATCTGATGTAACTGTAGTTTCTTACGGATACATGGTTCGTGAAGCACTTAAAGCTGCAGAACAATTAGAAGAAGAGGGTGTTTCAGTAGAAGTTGTAGACTTACGTACTGTTTCACCGGTTGACTATGAAACAATTGTTGCATCTGTAGAAAAAACAGGACGCATGGTGTTTGTGCAAGAAGCACAACGTCAAGCGGGTGTTGGAAACACAGTAATCTCTGAAGTTTCACAACGTGCAATTCTTTCATTGAAAGCTCCTATCTCATTTGTTTCTGCACCAGATACAATTTACCCATTTGCGCAAATGGAAAATAACTGGTTGCCAAATGCAGAAGATATTAAAGAAGCGATCACTGAAGCAACAGACTTCTAATATCTTTTAAAGGAAAATTATACGAAAGGAATCTGGGGATACTTTCTATTAGTATCTCCTGATTGCTTTACGGTTAAAAAAAATTTTCGAATTTGAACTCATTAAAGAAGGGAAGAATGAATAAAATGGCTTTTACATTTAAATTTCCTGACGTCGGAGAAGGAATGGCTGAAGGTGAAATCGTAGATTGGCTAGTTGCTGAAGGAGATGAAGTTTCCGAAGGTGACTCAGTTGCTGAAATTCAAAACGATAAATCAGTTGAAGAGATTGCAGCTCCTGTTTCAGGTACAATTCAAGAAATTTTAGTTGAAGCGGGCAGTATCGTAAACGTAGATCAACCAATTTTAGTAATTGATGATGGTTCTGAGGGAGAAGCTGCTCCTGCTCAAGAAGAGGCTCCAGCAGAAGAAGCTGCAGCAGAAGAACCAGCAGAAGCACAAGAAACGACTCAAGATGCAGCAGATGAAGCAACATCATCAGGTGTTGTCGCAACTTCTGATCCAAACAAAATGGTGCTTGCGATGCCATCTGTCCGTCAATATGCACGTGAAAATGATGTTGACATCAGTCTAGTTGAACCAACTGGCAAAGGCGGTCGAGTCACTAAAGAAGACATCGACAACTTTGTATCCACAGGTGGAGCTCCAGCTGCTTCAGAAGAAACAGCAGAAGCTGCACCAGCAGCTGCAGGTCAAACACAAGCAGTTGGCGGAATCGAAGTGGGACCATTCAAATCTGGCCGTCCAGACGAAGAGACTCGTGAGTCTATGTCGATGACTCGTCGTGCAATTGCGAAAGCAATGACGAAGAGTGCAACAGTTATTCCTTCATTTGCATTATTTGATGAAGTGGTTGTGGATGATTTATGGGCTCACCGCAAGAAATTTAAAGATGTTGCTGCGGAGCAAGACACAAAACTTACATTCTTGCCATACATCGTTAAAGCGGTTGTAGCAATGATGAAAGAATTCCCAGTATTCAATGCATCTTTGGATGACACAACAGATGAAATTGTGTACAAGCATTACTACAACGTTGGTATTGCAACTGATACGGATAACGGTCTATACGTTCCAGTTATCCAAGATGCGAATACTAAGCCAATGTTTGATATCGCAGATGAAATTATTGAACTATCGACAAAAGCACACGACCAGAAATTAAGCGGTGCGGACATGTCAGATGGATCAATTTCAATCTCAAATATCGGTTCAGTTGGCGGCGCACACTTTACACCAATCATTAACCACCCAGAATCAGCCATTATCGGAATCGGTATTATCTCTGATAAACCTGTCGTTAATGCGGAAGGTGAAATTGTCGTTTCTAAAGTCTTAGATTTATCAATGGTTGTTGACCACCGTATTATCGATGGTGCGGTTGCACAGCAAGCAATGAACTACTTGAAACAATTATTGTCAGACCCTGAATTATTACTGATGAAAGGTTAAGGTGAACGTTTAATGGTTGTTGGAGATATGTCAATTGAACTAGATACCGTAGTTGTTGGTTCTGGTCCTGGTGGTTATGTAGCGGCGATTCGTGCAGCTCAAATGGGACAAGAGGTAGCAATTGTTGAAAAAGAATTTATCGGCGGCGTGTGCTTGAACGTTGGATGTATTCCATCTAAAGCACTGATCACTGCTGGTGAAAAATACCAACAGGCTCGTGGTTCAGAAGTTTTCGGTATTTCTACTGAAAATGTTCAAATCGACTGGGCAAAAACACAAGAATGGAAACAAGAAAAAGTTGTTAACCGTTTGACTTCAGGAGTAGAAATGCTACTTAAGAAAAACAAAGTAGAAATTCTTGAAGGGGAAGCATTCTTCGTAGACACGCACACATTACGTGTGATGCAAGAAGATAGTGCTCAAACTTACACGTTTAACAATGCGATTGTTGCAACAGGTTCACGTCCAATCGAACTAAAAGGCTTCGAATGGAGCGACCGTATCTTAAACTCAACAGGTGCTTTAGCACTTGATGAAATCCCTGAAACGTTAACAGTTATCGGTGGAGGATACAT
>CAZKSU010000059.1:0-10513 GCA_964555455.1 uncultured Carnobacteriaceae bacterium | reverse complement strand
GAAATCGAAATGGTTAAAGCAAAACTGAGGGTTTCGCCGCCAATAAAGTACCAGCCTAAGCCGGAGAGAACAGAGAGGGCAATCACGACTGGAACAAAGATTCCTGAAATTTTATCCGCTAGTTTCGCAATCGGCGCTTTTGACCCTTGCGCATCTTCAACTAATTTTACAATTTGCGCTAAAGCCGTGTCTTTACCGACTTTAGTTGCGCGGTACTGGAAACTGCCCGTTTTATTGATACTGGCACCAATCACTTCATCGTCTGCTGCTTTCTCTACGGGAAGACTCTCCCCAGTCAACATCGATTCATCAATGGCAGTATTTCCCGAAACGATCACCCCATCGACCGGCAGTTTTTCGCCCGGACGGACGACAATGAGGTCATCCACTTGCACTTCTTCTATAGAAATTTCCACTTCTTCGCCGTTGCGCATCACGCGCGCGGTCTTTGGTGCTAAGCCCATTAATTTCTTAATCGCTTCTGAGGACTTGCCTTTGGAAACAGCTTCAAAATAGTTCCCTAATGTAATCAACGTCAAAATAACTGCTGCAGATTCATAATACTGCATATGAACAAAAGAGCTGTCTCCTGCAGCCACCATAAAGGTTGCATACAAACTGTACAGATAAGCTGCACTCGTTCCTAAAGCCACCAGTGAATCCATATTTGGATGTCCTCTAAAGAGGGTTTTGAACCCATTTTTGAAATAATCCTGGTTAATGACCATTACTGGTGTGGTCAATAGCAGCTGGAGAATGGCGTTCATTAAAGGATTCAACTCAGCGTCCGCAAAAGCAGGGACAGGCAAACCAATCATCGGCCCCATTGAAAGATAAAACAAAGGAATCGTAAAAATGGCGGAAGCGACAAATCGTCTCCATAAGTTTTTAATGTGGCTGTTTTTCTTCTCTTGATCAGCATCCACTTGATCGATTGATGTCTCTTCTTCAAAAGCGCTGTATCCCGCATCCGCTACTGCTTTGGTAATGTCTGAGTAGTTCAAAGCGGCTGAATCATACTCGACGGTCAGTTTTTCTGTAGCTAAATTGACACTGGCTTCCAGCATGCCCTCTAAACTTTGGGCTGATTTTTCCACTGTTTGAGCACAGGAAGCGCAGGTCATGCCTTCTACCTGTAGTGTTTTTTTTGTTGTATTTGAAATGGCTTTGTAGCCAGCGTCTAAAACAGCTTGCTGGATCTCTTCTTGAGACAGGACCCCGTGATCGTAGGAAACACTGAGTTTCTCCGTAGCCAAATTCACCACCGCTTTATCCATTCCTGGTAAATCTTTCACTGATTTTTCCACTGTTTGTGCACATGAGGCACAGTGCATGCCTTCTAATTCAAATGTTTTATCTGCCATTGCTTCATCGAACCCCTTTCTTATAAGTGACAATCGCATTGACCGGCTGCACACTCACACGCCACTTCATCAGGCGCAGTTAATGCTTTTTCTTTTAACAATTCCGTTAATTGCTGAATGTCTTTTTGACTTAATTTTGCATGCTGAATCAAATCATAAGCGACTTTGCCGTTATCCTTTTGGCAGACTCGTGACAGAATATCTGCAGCATATTCATGAACGGTGCCATTTTCTGTAAGGATGGCTGTGTAAATAAATTTGCGCCCTTCTTTGGTTGTTTCCAGAGCCTCTTTATCCACTAAGCGTCCAAGCAAAGTCTTTATCGTTGATTCCTTCCAAGCCATTTTATTTTCTAAAATATCAATCACTTCGCGGCTGGTTACTGCGCCATTGGCCCACACCACGCGCATAATTTCCCATTCCGCTTCGCTGATGGAAATTTTGGTCGGTGTCATCATCTAAATTCCCCCTGATTCGTTTTTTTGTAAGGATCTTATTGTTTACATTTGTAGTTTCATGTACTTACAGTCTACAACTGTAAACGATGAATGTCAAGTAAAACCTTTTTTATATCATGCTGTTACCTACGGACTGAAAAGCGACGGCTAATGAGAGAGAGTTGGAAGAGATAAATCCAAGCCGAATCAATTCCAGCGGGTATTGCGTAAGTAATCGCCCACTCATCTCCGTAGAACTGATAGATGCCGATTATCCCTATTGTAAAGACCATCCCTTCGATGAGCAAATTTAACAAAGGACCTTGGAAATACACTGTTTTCGGCGCGACAAACATCCCCACTATTTATTTATAGTATAAACGAAAGTTTTTAGCTTCGCACTTTTCATATGCTATAATGTAAACGTTATTACGAAGGAGCGAGATAAGATGAAAAAAGAACTATCGAATTTTAGGTTTTACAATCCCGTGCAGGTTGTTTTTGGAAAAGACCGCATCCGTGAACTTTCTGCCTTGATTCCAAAAGACAGCAAAGTATTGATTCTTTACGGCGGAGGCAGTGTGAAGCGGTTTGGTGTCTTTGACCGGGTGACCGAAGCACTGAAAGGTTATGACTACGGGGAGTTTGGCGGCATCGAACCGAACCCTACTTACAGCACTTGTATGGAAGCCGTTAAGCTTATTCAAGATGAAGGCTATGACTTTCTGCTGGCGGTCGGCGGAGGTTCGGTCATTGACGCCACAAAATTCATCGCTGCAGCTGCTGAATTCGAGGGCGATCCGAAAAATATCTTTGGCGGTGGCATCGGTAAAGGAGAACGTGTCGAAAGCGCGTTGCCAATAGGAACCATCTTAACTCTTCCGGCAACTGCCTCGGAAATGAATGGAACCTCCGTGATTACCTTTACTGAAGAACAAGCGAAGCTGAGTTTCTTCAGTCCTCACGTTTACCCGAAATTTTCGATTTTAGAGCCGGAAATCACTTATACACTGCCTAAGCGCCAACTGGCCAATGGCGTCAGCGATGCTTTTGTGCACACCATCGAAAACTACCTGACTTATCCCGTGGGCGGAATGATTCAAGATGAATTTGCTGAAGGGGTTTTACGCACGTTAATTGAAATCGGGCCGGATGTTGTGGATGAAGACAATCAGGATTACAATACGCGTGCTAATTTTATGTGGGCGGCCTCTGTAGCTTTAAACGGCTGGCTGTCGGTAGGCGTTCCTGGAGACTGGTCGACGCACGCCTTAGGCCACGAAATTACGGTTCTAAACAATACCGACCACGCGCGTTCATTGACTGCCGTTCTTCCGGCAACGATGCATGTCCGTCGGAAAGAAAAGCAAGAAAAACTCGTGCAATACGCCGAGAACGTCTTTGGTGTGACTGAGGGAACAAATGAAGAGAAAATCGATGCAGCGATTCAAAAAACAGTCGATTTCTTTAAGTCGATTGATATGCCAACCACAATTACTGAAGCTGGAGTAAAAGAAAGCGAGATTGATTTCTTAGTCGACCAATTAGTGAAACACGAGAAAATCAACATCTCTGAGCGCGGAGACCAAGATGAAGAAATTCATCGCGCAATCTATCAGGCGGCTGTAGATCATTCATTTTTAGGTCAATAAAAGATGAGTATTGAATAAGAAAACACACTAAAAAAGCCATGTATGATTTTATTCATACATGGCTTTACTGTTTAGCAGAGCATATTCATTGCTCTGCCGCTACAGGTCTAAATAGCTTTAGCGTTTACTTGCTTTGTACTTTTTCTTTTAAGTCTTTCATGTATTCATCGTAGTTGGAGATGAATCGAATTTGGTCCCAGTTTCCAGAAGGGTTTGAGAAGTTGTTTAACTGTTCGGCTCCCTCTGTTGAACGACCGCTTTTCACTTGTTCTTCTAAAGCTTGCGTCAATTCGTCAACGACTTGCGGATACTCTGAAATAACGTTATTTTCTTCACTGATGTCATCACGCAAATCGTACAATTGTGAAGCAACAAAGTATTCTTCAGGATCTTCCTCTGGCATAAATGCTCCGCTGTCTTTTACCAGGACTAATTTCCAGAAGCCGCGGCGAATAGAAAATCCACCGTTTGCAGATGAGTGGACAATATCCTCTCGAACACTTTGCTTCTTCCCAGTCCATAGAGGCACGTTTGAAATAGAGTCTTCTCCTTCGTCCTCAGATACATCAATTTCAAGAATTTCTGCGATTGTGCGGTACAAGTCCGAGTGAGAAACCATCGCGTCTGATTCCAAGCCGCCTTTAATCATTTTCGGGTACGAAATGACTGTAGGCTCACGGTGCCCGCCTTCCCAAATGTCAAATTTCGTTCCGCGGAATTTGTAGCTTGGCTCGTGACCTAATGAGTGCAAGTGGTCTAAACCAGCAACTCCCGAAACACCGTTGTCACTTGTGAAGACAAAAATTGTATCTTCAAAAATGCCTTTTTCTTTCAATTTGTCTATAATTTCTCCAACGTAAGTGTCTAGTTGAAGAACAAAGTCACCATAAATACCGACTTCTGATTTACCTTCGTGCTCTTCGTTTGGAAGAAGCGGCTGGTGAACTAAGTGATTTGGATAGTAAATAAAGAATGGATTTTCATCTTCGCTGTACTCATCGATTAAATCGAGTACTTTATTTTGCATTTGGTCTGGAACTTCTTTATGAACAAAGTTCGGCGCAATCACCCCATTTTGCCATAACTGCTGCTGTGTCGCTCCGCGACGGTCTAGATTTGGTTCTCCAGTAATTGCATTCGGTTCTTCCGTCACTCGGTCATTTTCGATAATAACAAATGGCGGCTGGTCTAGAGAAGCAGGCGTTCCATAGAAATAGTCAAATCCTAATTGATTTGGTCCAAATGTGAGCGGTTTTGAAAAGTCAATGTCTAACCCTTCAAAGTCAAAGATACCTTCAGCTGGATCAAATACACCGTTTCGGCCGTGCTGGTTCTCAAATTCTTCAAAGTCATTTGGATCTAGGCCATATTTCTCATAGTTTTTCTCGTCTAAGAATTGCCAGCCTAATCCTAAGTGCCATTTACCTACTGCTGCTGTATTGTACCCTTCTTTTTTCAGCATTGAGGCTAATGTTTCACGATCTTCTTCGATTAAAGAATCTGAATCTCCAGGTAACACATAGCTCTTCAAGCGTGATCGCCAGTTATAACGGCCCGTTAATAGACCATAGCGAGACGGTGAACAAACGGCAGAAGTTGCATGCGAGTCTGTGAATCTCATTCCCGCCTCTGCTAATTTATCAATATTTTTCGTTTTGATTTTTGAATCTGGGTTAAAAGCTGAAACGTCTCCATATCCTAAATCATCTGCGAATACTAAAACGACATTGGGTTTCTTTTGTGCCATAAAACACTTCAATCCTTTCTACTTTCCTTATTTTTAATAGTTAATCCTTTAGATAATGAAAATATAAATCTTTACAATGGCTAGAACAAGTCGAACAAATTTCTCTTGCTCTGCTCTTCTTTCTAATTGGTCACGACATAGCGAAATCCGATATTGCTTGATGCGGATTCTGCAGAATTTCCATTGCGTGCAGCGACCCGGTATCTCGTGCAGTAGCTTTGGTGGCATAAGAAGGAGCCGCCTCGAGTCGCTTTATTGTCTATTTGATGCCCTTCAATTTCCCTTAAAAAATCTTGCGCCGTCTTCTTGCGGAATGTGTCAAGCGGGATCCGAGCTGGATTCAGGCACCATTCCCAGACATTCCCGCTCATTTGCCGGATGCCGTAATCATTTACGTAAAAGGCTTTGGCCGGAGCTGTTCCTCTGTAGCCATCCTCAGCAGTGTTGGTCTGCGGAAACTCGCCTTGCCATATGTTTGCCATGTGCTCGCCATTTGGATGCAGTTCATTGCCCCATTGGTATTCTAAGCCCTCGCGACCTCCGCGGGCTGCTGCTTCCCATTCCGCTTCTGTGGGTAAGCGTCCGCCAGCCCAACGTGCATAGGCCATGGCATCATGCCAAGTGATATGAACGACTGGATGGTCCATCCGGTCTGAAATGGTTGAACCCGGCCCTTCAGGTTTCCGCCAATTGGCTTCTTGAATATCCAGCCACCAAGTCATAGCAGTTGGCTGAGCAGTGACTTTTTCTTGATTTTCTTCTTTTACAAGTCCTTGGAAGACAAAGGATGTCCCCATTCTCTCGGCTTCTGTAATATAGCCGGTATCCAGCACGAATTTATGGAACATCTCATTAGTCACCGTTGTTTCACTCAAATAAAACTTGGGCACAGAAACTTCTGCTTCTGGACCTTCATTATCTGATTCAAAGCCTTGATGCGGCTGAGCATTGCCCATTTTGAAAGTTTGCTCAGGAATTGGTTTTAAGACCATTCCATCCTTTTCATTTTTAAATGCTGTTTGGCTCAATTCCTCTCCTCCTCTGCTGCTTACTTCACGTCTCTATTTAAAACTTACCTATTTATCATAGCAGAAATCTGCCATAACTCAAATGTTACTCCGTTTCAAATATTCAAATTCTATATCACAAACGCTTTCATAAAGGGATTCTTCACTAAAGGTTTCATCCGCTTGGAGATGGTGTCTGCCTTTAACGGATTGAGGACAAATAAAAAAGAGGAGCCATCTCTAGGATAACCCCTCCTTTTTAAATCCCTGCTCAAAAAACTACAAAATAAGAATGCTGAAGCCAATGATAAAGACTATGACTAATACAATCGTCATAATGGTCACTAAGATATAATCCATTCGGTAGGGGTACTTTTGGTCCACCATTAAGGTCGTTTCTTGCAAGAACTTGTACACCGCCCGGAAGCCGTACCAACCGTAAATAAAGCTCATGACGCCTAATGCCATTAAAATGCCACCAAGCGCAAGTGACATATTTCCTGGTTCGATTTCTTGCAGAGTTCGGCTAAAAGCCCATCCGGTTGAAGCCAATGTAAAACCGGTACGTGTCCAAGCTGCATATGTTCTTTGTGCGGCTTGGATGGTTCTTGATTCTGCATAGTCATTTCGAATTTCTGCTAATCTTGTGCGGTCTTCTGCTAATTCTAAACTTGTCCGAGTTTTTTTCTCTGTTTCTCCCATTTTAAACTCCCCTTTTCACTCTGAAATGCTGCTCAATTAAAAAGCCCTGGTCTATCCAACCGGGCTGACGTCCGCTAATCGTTATTGACTTTTACTATTATAGTGTTTTAAGACCTAAAAATAAAGGTCTTATTCAGTTTCTATTCATTGAAAACGCTGAACAAAGAATCTTTTAGACTTTATCCGGCACAAATCCGATACATCAGAAAAGAAAACATAAAAAAAGCCATGTATGCGCACATACATAGCTTTTTTACCCATTAGTCGAAAGGCGTGATGTCCTCCATGCCAATCATGGGATCGACCCTTCCCGTTACAACTAAATCAGGCGTTAAGACATATTCTTCCTCTGTTTTCTGGGATTCCTCTGATTCTCCGCTGCCTTCCGTTTCGTTCTTTCTTTTCTGTTCAGCCGGCTCTGTTGTAGATGGATGTTTTTCTGACTGCAACCGTTCTTTCAAGGCTGTGTTCCTCAAATTTTGCTGGGATTCGATTCCCCGAAGGAACGCTTGCGGCTCGCCAATTAAAGAAAGAGATTTACTCGCTCGTGTCACTGCTGTATAGATTATGTCTTTTTTCAGCATGCGCCCATAACTGGAAAGCATCGGCAGGATGACGATATCGTACTCACTGCCCTGCGCTTTATGGATTGAACAGCAATACGCCAAGGTGATTTTATTCCAATTTGAGCGCAGATACGTCACTTCATTGCCTTCAAAATCAACCACGATTTCATCCGTTTTTAAGCCTGATCTTTTAGCCTTCGTGATGCTTGTAATGAAACCAAGGTCCCCGTTAAACACATTGTTTTCAGGATCATTTTGAAGCTGCAAGACTTTATCGCCAATGCGGTACACCGTATCGATATGTTTCACTTCTTTTCGGGTGCCGTCATTTGGATTAAATATTTCCTGCAGCCGTTCATTTAGCACATTGATTCCTGCAGGCCCTCGGTACATCGGGGCTAACACCTGGATATCTTCTGACGTGTACCCGCGTTCAATCGCTTTTTCTACAATCGTTTCAATGACTGCCACGGCATTATTCGAGCGCGCCGGGAAAAAGTTACGGTCTTTTTTCTTGTCCATCAAATCCGCTGGCAGGCGATTATGCTTAATCTCATGAGCCAGAGGAATAATACTTGAATCATCGCCTTGACGGTAGATTTCAACTAATTCTTTTTGCGGGATTTTTCCGGAATCAATTAAATCACGGAAAACTTGTCCAGGTCCTACAGAAGGAAGCTGATCTTGATCGCCGACTAAAACGACTTTCATGTCTTTAGGAATCGAATGAAACAGCTGGTTCGCTAAAAAAGTGTCCACCATGGACATCTCATCAATAATTAACAGCTCCCCTTCGAGCTCAAAGCCTGTTTCATTTAACAAATCATCGTCGTCAGCAGTCAGCCCCAGCATCCGGTGAATCGTAGAGGACGGCAGGCCAGTTGTTTCCTGCATCCGCTTAGCGGCTCTTCCGGTCGGTGCAGCCAGCAGAATGGGAAAACCGGTCTCTTTATAGGAATGCGGGTCTAAGGATAAACCGTTTATCTCCGCAAACATATGTATCAGACCTTCCAAAACGGTTGTCTTTCCCGTGCCCGGTCCGCCCGTTAAGATAAAGACAGGTGACTCTAAAGCTTGTTTGATGGCTTCTTTCTGAGAATCGCCGTATTCGATCTCTAATTCAAATTCAATATCCGCAATTTTTTCTTCAAAGGTTTCATCCGAAAGAGGCTCCGTTTCTGCATCTAAAATGTATTCCAGCGCACTGACGATCCCCCACTCTGCATGGTAGATTGAAGAGAGAAAGTAGCGCCCCTCTTCCTGATAAATTGCGCCGGTTTCAATTAAAGACCCGAGATTTTTATCCACTAATTCCCGGTCGATAATAAACGGCCGGCTCTTCTCTAGAAGTTGAATGGTCTCATGCACCAAATGATTTTCAATGACATAGGTATCTCCTGAGCTGCTGCCCTCGGTATACATGGCATACAGAATCCCCGCCTGGATGCGTTCATCCGCATCCGGCTGAATATCCAGCTGATCAGCAATTCTGTCCGCGCGAGTAAAGCCTACGCCTTCAATGTCTTGAATGAGCCGGTAAGGATTTTCACGGACGACTTCCGGTGTTTGTTCTTCATAGTAGCCGTAAATTTTATAGGCCAGGGAGTTATCCACACCCAGCTGATTTAATTTTAAAATCACCTTTTGCATACCGTATTCTTCAGAAAGGACCTCTTCAATCGTTTCCTTTTGTTTTTTACTCAGACCAGGCACCTGATCCATTACTGCTGGATTTTCCACAATCGCATCGATACAATGTGTTCCAAGCGCATCGACAATCTTTTCCGCAGTTTTCTTTCCGACTCCTTTAAACGAATCGCCCGACAGGTAATTGATGAGTGACTCATCGCTAGAGGGCTGAGCGGATTCATACCGGTCGGCTTTGAATTGCACGCCGTATTTGGGATGATTTGTAAAGGTCCCCGTAAATTGGTAGCTGGCCCCTTCCTCCACTCGGCCAAAATTTCCGGTAACGACAATATTATTTTCTGAATAGTCTGCATTTGTTTCTTCTACTTCAATAAGAATCACTTTGTAAAAATTCGATGGATTAGAGAAATAAATGGCTAATACTTCACCGGTAATATATAATTCTTCATTTTCTGTTAAATCCAAACTCATCTCTTCCACACTATTTCTCCTCCTAAATAACATACCTCTATTTTAGCGCATTCAGCCGCTCTTTAAAAGGCCAAAAAAGGCGTCGGGACTTCTCCTGCTGATATTTTTTCTAAAAAAGATTCACGCAATTTCCATTTTTTTGTTCCCTATTGTATACTCGACATTCAAAACAGGAAATATTCTGCTCCGCTATCAACTCGCTTAGTTTACTCAAATAAAAAACTTCGTTTGCGGATCTTTTCCGCAGACGAAGTTTCTATTTTAAGGATTAAATATATTGTAATTCTTTGCTTTCACTGTACGCAGCGTCAATCGTTCCGCCGCCTAAACACTCGTCGCCATCATAAAGAACAATTGCTTGTCCTGGAGTGATTGCTCGAGCCGGTTCATCAAAGACGACACGCGCTTTTGTGCGTGTTTCATCTAAATAAACGGTAACAGGTACAGCTTCTTGTCGATAACGGAATTGCGCCATTGAACGGAATTCTCTTGGGAACTCTTCAGCGTCTCTTGTAAAGTAGAAATCAGAAGCTTCTAATGTATCCGCGTATAGGTGCTCGTTTTCATAGCCTTGCCCTACATATAGAACATTTTCTTCTAAGTCTTTGCCGATTGCAAACCATGGTTCATTTGTTCCATCTTTGCTTCCGCCAATTCCAAGACCTTTTCTTTGGCCGATTGTGTAGTACATGAGGCCATCGTGTTTCCCGACAACTTCACCGTCTAGTGTACGCATTTCACCGGATTTAGCAGGAAGGTAGTTCATTAAGAACTCTTTAAAGTCGCGCTCTCCGATAAAGCAGATTCCTGTAGAGTCTTTTTTCTTAGCCGTTGCTAGATTGGCTCTTTCAGCAATTTCACGGACTTCTGATTTTTCGATTTCACCTAAAGGGAACATCGCTTTTGAAAGTTGTTCC
>CAZKSU010000058.1:0-10918 GCA_964555455.1 uncultured Carnobacteriaceae bacterium | reverse complement strand
ATATATAATAGTTAAAGTTTTTCTAGGTAATCTTTAAAAACCCTCAACACTATTAATATTACGGAGTTCTTGTAATATTCCAGAATGATAAGCCTGTGCGGCTTACGGAATAGTGCCAATTCATTGTGTGCTGTTCATTTCACACAAGAATATAATTATAGCACACATCTTTTGAATTACCTAATGAATTCGAAAAAAACTGCTCGAGACTATTTCATTTGAGCAGATTCCTTTCAATTATTCGGATGATTTCACCACTTCATCAGGCGGATGAAAGTGGTTCGCATTGACTTCCATGTTCGCTCTCGTCACTTCTGACAAGATATCGACTTGTGTCTGCTTGAATAAGTGATTCGCTTTGGCATACACTTCTCCTGCATTGGCGACCACATATTTTGAAGGCAAATGGTTTAAAGACAGTGCCATTGTATCCTAATAGCATGTTTTGCATTTACAGAGGGTATCCATTTCATTCCAGAGTTTTTTACTGCATCTTCCACTAAAACTTCTGTATAATTTTTCAAATAATAATTCGTCTCCATCTGGGCTTTCTAAAATTCCTGCTTGATTCGATTGTTGAAATCTACCCTAAAACAATTTTGTTTTTTATCCATAACTCGTTCGCTAGCCAGCAAACCAAAATAGAAAGGGCTGAAACACTCAGGCCCTTTCCTATTTAACATGATTTAGATTGCTTGTTTATTATAGAGTGACTTCAACATCGTACTTGCGAGGCTGCTTTTTGAATAAGTATTCGCCATTACGGACAGAAGCTAAACATTCCACACGATTCCGCTGTGCTTCAAACTCATTTGGTGCATCAAGAACGATAAAGTTTGCCGGTTTTCCTTCTTCCAGACCATATTCTTCTTCAATTTTCATCAGTTTTGCCCCATTGTAGGTAATTAAGTCGAAGTTACGCGGGAAGTCTTCTTCGCGCATCAATTGTGACGCATGAATGCCATTATCTAAGATATTCATTAAGTTCCCATTACCTGCTGGATACCATAAGTCAACAATCGAGTCTTGCCCGAAAGCAACGTTAATTTCATTGTCGACAAATTCTTTTACTCGAGTTAAGCCACGTCGCTTAGGATATGTGTCTTGGCGTCCTTGTAAGAATAAGTTTTCAGTTGGACAAGCAACAAAGTTCATCCCTGACTGGCGGAACAAGCCCATCATACGGAACGCATAGGAATCATCCGCTGAACCAAATGAAGAGGTATGGCTGGCTGTTGTTAAATCACCGCGGCCGACTCTCATCGCTTCCGCATTTAAAGCCTCTACAAATCGTGCATGTGTGTCATCTGTTTCATCACAGTGAACATCAATAAGTTTGTCATATTTAACTGCCAAACGCACGATTTCTTTCACTGATTTTTCTCCAAGTTCACGCGACCATTCGTTGTGAGGAATCCCTCCAACCGCATCTGCTCCTAATTGAAGAGCTTCTTCAACTAAGTCACGGCCCGTTTTTCCTTCTTCTTCAAAGGAATACATCCCGTTTTGAGGGAACGCAACCACCTGAATCGTGACTTTATCTTTAAGTTCATCTCGAACTTCAAGAGCTGCTTTGATTCCTGTCAAATTCGGATCTGTACAGTCTGTTTGCGCACGAATATACTGTGTACCGTAGCTTACTACATCCTGAATCGCCGCATACATACGTTCTTTCATTTCTTCTTTGGTTGTCCCTTTTTTAAAGTCATTCCAGATATCAATCGCTTCGAAAAGTGTCCCTGTTTCGTTCTTCGCTTCATCTGTTTGACCGGTCATATAGTAATCTAAGTGCAGATGTGAATCCACATAGGGAGGCAAAACTAGGCGCCCGCCTAAGTCAATGACCTCATCCGCGTCTCCAAGGTCTTTTCCTATGGCTTTGAATTTCCCATCTTCTACTAAAATCTCAGTTGCTTCATCACTCTTGTAAATCTTTGCATTAATAAACTTCTTCACTTAGTTCTCCTCCTATAGATTTTTCAGGTTTTCTATTCATTAAGTAAATCGATCCTAGCATTAAAGCAATGCCAAAAATACCGACCCAATTCATCGCTTCGCTAAAGATAATCACACCACTTAAACTGGCTACAATCACTTCGACTGAAGAAATGATTGGCGCCTTCGAGGCATCAATATTTGTTGACATCCCTTTTAAGTAAAGTAAATTCGCCATAGCCCCAGTAACAAAGGCATTAATAATTGCCCAAAACAAAAACGATCCGTTCGTCAGCAGATCGATGTTATGAGCTGTCCAAGGCTGAGCAAAAATCCCTTGGGTCATGGCTGAAAAGACCAGCATATAAAACGCCATAGTTAAAGAATCATCGGTGTCTCCAGCTAATTTAGCCATAATCGTATTTGAGGCATGTAAAAAAGCTGAGGTGAAACCTAATGCGATTCCTAATGGTGCGATATTTAATGTCGAGAAATTACCTAATGTAACCATTAAAAAAACCCCAATTAAATTCATTGCCAGGGCTACATAATTATTCGCATATAATTTTTCCCGAAAGACTAACATCGACAAGACAGCTACAAAAACTGGCGCCGTGTACAGAAGGACTGCACTTGTCGAAACACCGACAGTAGCTACTGTTGTATCGTATGCCATCTTGAAAAATCCTTTAGTGACCATACCCATCACTATGGAAAATAGCAAGCCGCGCTTGGAAATTTTAAATCCATCTGGACCAAGCATAGCCAAAATAGCTGCTGCTAGCATGGGCAAAGCAAATAAATGTCCGGTAAAACCTGTCATTAACGATGACGCGCCCAGTTTACCCATTTGAGTAATCCAAATTCCACCCGTACCCCATCCTGCTCCCGCTAAAAATATGAAGAGGTAACCGAGATTTGCACTACTTAGTTTCTTTTTCAAATAATTCATCATCCTTTAATGTATATTGTGAAAATAATACTTAGGCCCTTATTAAATACTCACGAATACTATTATACCAGCTTTTCCAGAATAATCAAGTTTTCACAAATTTCATCTGATGATTTTGTGTTGTTGAATGTATGGGCAAATCCACTAACCAATAAGTAAGCAGCTTTATGGTTAACGGGGAAATCTAAGCTTGGTAAGATGGTTTTTCTTAAATTTCGCTTTGCATTTTTTCGATAAATAAGAGAATGTTTGTGGCTACGCCTTCGGGATCTTCAAAATATAACATATGCCCTACATTTTTAAGCTGGACCAATTTTGAATCAGCTATCACTTTTGACAACTCTTCCTGGCTTTTCCTAGTAAGCAAATGATCCTGCTTTCCCCAGATGATCAGCGTAGGAGATTTAATGCAGTTGAGTTTGGCTGGAAATGCTTCCTGCATTATCCCAGCAGTCGTGCTACGCCAAACTCTTGCTGGAACCTTCAAATTTTCTTGGATCACCTTTTCTATCCTTTCTTGGGGTATGTCTCCAAAAAAGCTGCTCTTAGCAAAGCTTTCCACAATGTCTTTGTCAATCGGATCGGTCAATTTTGATAGGGTATTCTTCCAAACTTCATGAGCGGCAGGACTATTTTGAAGTGTTGCAGGAGAACCGATCAACACAAGCCCCAAAGTGCGTTCTGGATAATTTATTGCAAAATTTCGCGCTGGAAACCCGCCACTGGAAGCTCCTACAATAATCGCTTGAGGGATATTTAGTGCCTCCATGAATAATCTAAGATCTTCTTCAAAATCTTTTGTGCTATAGCCATGACTTGGTCGGCTAGAGTCTCCATGCCCTCTTTGGGACAGGGCATAAATATGAACAGAGTCTGGAAAATAAGAGATCAATAGTTCGAAAATACGCCATGAGTCAGCCAGACCATGTAGCAATATCAAAGGAATTCCTGTCGATGAGCCCTTCTCAAAGTAAGAGATGCCTATCTCATTAGAAAGTTCAATATATTTTCCTTCTTGTGTCATGTACTATTTCCTCCTGTGTTTAAAGTTCTTCAGAAAATAAACATCTTCCGGTCACTTTTTCATCGCAAACTCATAAGCCTCTTTCATCCAGTTCATGAGTTCCCTATCCACTTCACTACGGTGTTGGATAATAAGATGATGTACCCATCGATTTGGGTAGGATTGCGTGGCTTCCACAATCCGAGGTGATTCAAGTTGATCAGGCAGAACGAATGATACAACGATATAAATCTCCGGCCGGTTTTTCATCTTACGAATTGGTAGCCATACATAGGCAAATGGATACTTATTTGAAAAAGAGATTTGTGTTTTTTGAATCTTTATCTGAACATCAGGATATTCGGCCAAGATATTTTCTGCGAAAGTTTTATACAATGGCAATGCTTGGGGTATCTGATTAAAAAATAAGCGCGTTTCTCTATCCATGACTATTCACCACCCATCAAGTCAATCTGTCGGTCTAATTCATCCTCCAACAGGCATCAGGTCCTCTCTATTCCTAGCACCATAACTCATCAGTGTATGAATGCATCCCTTCACTGTTGTTTCATCAATTATACAACAAAAAGAGACACAGTACGTTGCTATTAGGTGCAGCATCGTACGGTGTCTCTTTTTTTTGCATCTTATATTAAATGTCGCGTCTAGTAAGTTTCGTTACGCTCTCAATATGATAGGTTTGAGGGAACATATCAACGGGTTGAACCTTCTCTACTTGATAGCCACCTTCACTTAATCGTTTTAAATCTCGGGCTAAAGTACTTGGGTTACAGCTGACATAAACCATCCGCTCAGGTCCCATTTTCAAAACAGACGCAATAAACTCTTTTGCCAATCCTTTTCGTGGCGGATCTACAACCACTACATCTACATCAAAACCAGCTTTCGCTTTATTGACCAGCCACTCTCCTGCATCGCCTACCTCATATTGTACGTTGGTTCTGTGATTTTCTTTCGCATTAGCTTTCGCATTTTCAATGGCTTGGGGAACAATCTCTACACCGAATACTTCTTTCGCTTCTTCCGCCAATGCTAAGGTCATCGTACCGATTCCTGAATAAGCATCCACAACTCTTTCACTGCCGGTTAATTCCGCATAGTCCACGGCCACCGAGTAGAGCTTTTCTGTCTGCTCGCTGTTTACTTGGTAAAAAGATTGATGGGAAATGTGAAATGTATGTCCCATCAGCTCGTCCGTATAGTAATCTTGTCCGTAGCGTACCATCGCTTGTTTACCTAAAATGACGTTGGTTTTTTCAGAATTAATGTTTTGAACGATACTCACTACTTTAGGCAGTTGTTGACTAATTTCTGAGACGATTTCTTGAGCGTGAGGTAAAGAAAACGACCGGGTAACCAAGACAACCATCATTTCCTCTGTCACATGGCCTCGCCGGACAATAATATGCCGGATATCACCTGAATGCGCCTCTTCGTTGTAAGCGGCTAGTCCGTATTTTCTTAAAATATTTCGAACAATGACAATTGCCTCATCAATTTCAGGATGTTGGATGATGAAATCTTCCATCGGAATTAAGTCATGCGAACCTTTGCGATAAAAGCCTGTCGTTAATTCTCCGTCAATTTCACGCACAGGGATTTGAGCCTTGTTTCTATAACCAAAAGGATGATCCATCCCTATTGTTTCAAATACAGGAATCTCTTTTAAACCACCAATTTTTGAAAGCAGCTTCTTTACCTGATTTTGCTTAAACTTTAGCTGTTCTGGATAAGCTAAATGTTGTAAAGGCATTGTGCCACTTTGTAGATGGACGTCATCTGCTACGTCGACTCGATGAGGGCTTTTTGTAAGTATTTCAAGGACTTTACCGTGCCCCATACGTTTCCCTACATGATTGACTTGCACTCGGACCCGTTCACTGGGCAAAGCATTTTCAATCATGATAGGAAAACCGTCAACATGCGCTACCCCTAATCCTTGATGGGATAAATCTGTAATTTCTACTTCGATCACTTCATCTTTTTTTATTGGTCTAACTTTTTTACTCATCTGCTTACCCCTTATTTATTCAGAAAAAGAAAGGTACGAATAGCTCGTACCTTCTCTCCTTTTATTCTACTTCATTCGTTTCTTTACTTTCCAAGTATTCATCCATCGTCTTGATTTCACCTGAGAAAATCGATTCCAGTTTGTTTCTTTCTTCCGTTGAGAGATCTTCAATTTCAACTTCCATTGGTGAAAGGTTGGCAATCACTTCAATATGATGGTTTAAATTTTCAAATCGAACGGGTGCATCCCCACCGTATTCTCCATCTAAATTAATCATTAACTGTGAATCGTCGAGGACATCGATATCTACAAAATCCGTTTGCTTATGAATCACATTTGGACTATTTAAGTGTGTCCCATCCGTTAATAATTTTCTAGCCAACTGCATCAACTCAAAAACATTTGCCGTTTTCACAATAATTAATGAAAAGTTCCCGTCTCCTAAAACTTTATCGGGGACAATGTTATTAAAGCCACCTACTGTGCTTGTTAACGCAATAAAGACAAGGGACGCATCCCCTTCGTATTCTCCACCTTCATATTGAATATGGACGGGTACCGAACGAACTTGTGGTAGTAATTCAGCCCCTTTTATCACATAAGCTAAATAACCAAATAAGGTCTTTAACTGTGTGGTTGCTTCAAAAGTGATCTCCGCTAAATTTCCTAATGCAGCGATATTTACAAAATACTTACTTTCTTCCTCCACAATCACTTTTCCAATATCCATATAGATCGATTCTTCTTTTTCAATCAGTTTCGCTGCTTTTATTAAGTTGTCACGTGGTATCTGCAGAACACGCGCATAATCATTTGTGGTTCCTGCAGGAATGACAGCAACTGTCGGTCGATGTTCTTTTTCACTAATGCCATTGATCACTTCATGAACTGTTCCATCGCCTCCAGCTGCTACAATCAAATCGAAACCCGCATCACAGCACCTGGCCGCTTCAAATTTCGCTGAAAAAGGTTCCGCTGTTGTTTCATAAGCGCTTGTTTCATATCCTGCATTTTCATAAACCTGTAAAAGGTCCGGCAGAACACGTTTGACCGCTTCACGACCTGAGCTCGGATTGTAAATAATGCGTGCTCGTTTTCTCATCAATCATTCTCCCCCACATCATTCAATCCTTTACCTTTACTTTGAAGGATTAACGTTTGTTTAACTCCTGGCTTAATAATTTATTGACGACACCAGGGTTTGCTTGACCACGTGTTTCTTTCATAATTTGACCAATTAAATAGCCCATTGCTTGTTTTTTACCGCTCTTGAAGTCTTCGACAGACTGTTCGTTGTTGTCTAACACTTCCGAAATAATCGGTAAAAGCTGTTCTGGATCGCTTAGCTGTGCCCAGCCTTTTTCTTCGACCAAGCTTCTTACATCTTGGACTTCTTCTTTTGTTAATTCTTTAAACACTTTTTTCGCAATTTTCGAAGAAATGGTTTCGTCTTCAATCAATCCAATCATTTCTGCTAATGCTTTTGGCGTTAATGTGGTCTCTTCAAGGCCTACTTGCTCATTGTTTAAGTAAGCTGATACATCACCCATTAACCAGTTTGAAGCCTGCTTAGGATCGGCTCCTTGCTCAACTGTTGCATCAAAGAAATCAGACATTTCTACAGTATCTGTTAAGACTTCTGCGTCATATTCTGGAATACCTAATTCTTCAACATAGCGTTTACGGCGCTCTCTTGGCATTTCAGGCAGTTCTGCCCGCAGCTGCTCGATTTTCTCATCAGAAATCGTAAACGGCGGAATATCTGGTTCTGGGAAGTAACGGTAATCGTCTGCCCCTTCTTTAACTCGCATCAGCTCTGATTCACGAGTGGTATCATTGTAACGGCGTGTTTCTTGAAGAGCTTCGCCTCCGCTTAATAAGAGACGTTCTTGACGGCCCTGCTCGTAAATCAAACCGCGTCGTACGTTGTTGAAGGAGTTTAAGTTTTTAAGCTCCGTTTTTACCCCAAATTCTTCTTGTCCATAGGGGCGCAGAGAGATATTTGCATCCGCACGCATAGAACCTTCTTCCATTTTTACATCAGAAACCCCTGTAAATTGAATAATTTGTTTGAGCGTTTCTAAGTAAGCATACGCTTCTTCTGGTGAGCGGATATCCGCTTCAGAGACGATCTCAAGCAAAGGCGTTCCTTGACGGTTTAAGTCCACATAGGAATGCCCTTCGTCCCCATGGATATTTTTACCCGCATCTTCTTCCAAATGCACACGCTCGATGCGAATCGTTTTCTTCTCGCCATCCACTTCGATGTCAATATGCCCATTCTTCCCAATGGGGTGTTTATCTTGTGTAATTTGGTAAGCTTTCGGGTTATCTGGATAGACATAGTTTTTTCGGTCAAAATAAGTCTCTTGATTAATTTCACAGTTTAATGCCAATGCGGCTTTTGTCGCTAATTCAATTCCCTTTTCATTAGGAAGCGGCAAAACACCAGGATATCCCCAGTCTGTTGCATTTGTATTTGAATTCGGCTCATCTCCAAAACCTGAAGGGGCTGGAGAAAACATTTTTGAATCTGTTTTTAATTCAACGTGTACTTCTAAACCTATAACTGTTTCGAAATTCATTATTTAACTCCTCCTTCAATTTCCGGAAACTCTTTGTGGATCCCTGTAGCTTGTTCATAGGCATGGCCCACTTGGTATAGCGTCGGTTCATCAAAGTGATTTCCAATTAACTGCATACCCACTGGCATCCCTTCTGAGAAGCCGACAGGAATATTCAAGGACGGAGAGCCTGTTAAGTTTGAAATGTTCGTTAAAATATCTCCATAGTAAGTTTCAATGGCATCTTCTTCAACGGTCTCACCGATGATAGGGGCGATAGAAACTCCCGTAGGACCAACCATCAGATCAACTTCTTCTAAAATCTTAGACATTTCATTGATAATAATTGTTCTGGCTTTGGTTGCTTGGCCATAGAGGGCGTCATAATGGTCCACACTTAAAGCAATGCCGCCTAGCACCAGACGTTTCTTCACTTCTGTTCCGAAACCTTCTGAACGCGATTTAACATACAGACTTTCTAAACTGTCTGCATTGCTGCTTCGGTGGCCATAGCGGACCCCGTCAAAACGCTGCAAGTTGCTGGATGCTTCTGCAGATGAAATCGCATAGTAAGCTGGGATGCCATATTTAAGATCTGGCAGACTCACATCCACAATTTCAGCACCGAGCTCCTCTAATTTATCCACCGCTTTTCGAACAGCTTTGATGACACCCGGCGTCACTTCATCTTCGTCAAATAACTCTTTCGGTACACCAATCTTCAGCCCTTTGATGTCTTGACCGATTTTTTCAGCATAGTCGATGGAAACATCCGCTGACGTTCCGTCTTTCTCGTCTTTTCCGCTCATTGCTTTCAACATGGCGGCATTGTCTTTGACAGTTCTCGTTAACGGACCGACTGTATCTAGACTGGAAGCAAATGCGATTACTCCATATCGTGACACCGTTCCATAAGTAGGCTTCATTCCTACTAAATTGGTGTAAGCAGCGGGTTGGCGAATCGAACCGCCTGTATCTGTCCCTATAGAAACGGGAACCATACCCGAAGCGACTGCTGCTGCTGAACCGCCTGATGAACCGCCAGCAACTCTTGTCGTATCCCATGGATTTCTCGTTTGCTGGAGCAAGGAATTTTCTGTTGTCGCTCCCATGCCAAACTCATCCATATTGACCTTCCCTACAACAACCATACCGGCTTCTCTTAATTTTTCAATAACCGTTGCATCATATACAGACACAAAATCTTCAAGCATAATTGAAGCGGCAGTGGTTCTAAAATCTTTCGTTACAATATTGTCCTTGATTGCAATGGGAATGCCGTCCAACACATTTTCTGGATCGATTCCGCGCGCATCAATTTCTTTCGCTTGTTTTAAGGCATGTTCCTTGTCATGAGAAATAAATGCCCCTACTTTATCTTCCACTTCAAGTATCCGATTGAATGCAGATTCTACTAGCTCTACAGCCGTTAACTCTTTATTCACGAGCAACTCGTGTAATTCTTCAATTGACTTAGTATGTAACGCCATTAAGCCCCACCCTCTCCATCTTCTAAAATTACTGGTACTTCTATAAAGGTATCTTTTATAGCTGGTGCATTTTCTAAGAGTGCTTTCACTTCTTCTTCATCTCGAACCGCTTCGTCTTTTCTTAGTCTCGCTTTTTGGTTGAGTGTTCCATAAAACGTGCCTTCAACCCCTTCAGTATCCAACTCGTTTAATTCCTCAAACATAGAAAGCGTACTATTTATTTCAGCTACAATTGTGCTCATTTGAGCTTCTGTAAATTCTAATTTTAAAATGGAACCTATTTCTTTAACTAATGCTTCATCTACTTTCATTTTCTCACCTTTTCTTTTTGTAATGTCCTGTTTCTTATTATCTCATAAATGCCTTAAAGTTTAATCAAATACATAAGAAAAATATTCGGACTCAGAGCGTTCTTTCTTTAAGAAAGCTTCAAGATTTCCCGGCGAGTCAACTAAAATCTCCACATCTATTTCAGCAGGCAGATAGGTCGTGGCTGCCTGTGTCAGATATTGTGTAAAGGAGATGATTTCTTGTTCGCCGTAAAACTGGGTCATAATATTAATTTTCAAGCTCTGTAGCTGGTCATTGATATAATGCGCACGACCGGTCACACCACTTAGATTCGGGAAGAATGTCTCCACTTCAGATTTAAAATTCGCAAACGCATTTCCTTCAGCGGAATTGCTTCCCTCTAGAGGGAAAATTAGCCGTTCTTCATTCAACATATTCCAATCATCAATAGTCGTTGAACCATTGGAGCTTTCTCCAATCGCTGCGTACACCCCACCGGCCAGATCATCTCTTGAGGACTGCTCATAAATGCCAACGACGATAGGGATTTCCTCTAAGCCTTCCATGGTCCGCATCCGAGCAACGATTTCATTGGCCATTTGCTGTCCTTGTTCAAAAGCCACTTCTGGAGAGATATCCTGTTGAAATCGT
>CAZKSU010000057.1:2247-10963 GCA_964555455.1 uncultured Carnobacteriaceae bacterium | reverse complement strand
ACACATACTAAAATCGATGAGTTAAGTTCAGCCAACTTTTTTGGCATCGAAAAAGGGACCAATAAATTTGTAACCCCACTGTCTGATACCGTCTTGCCATCCATCACTAAAAAATCCTTGCTGTACGTAGCAGAGCACCATTTAGGCTTAGAAGTCGAAGAAGGCGACGTTTATGTCGACGATTTGGATCGTTTCTCGGAAGCAGGAGCGATGGGGAATGCGGCGGTGATTTCACCGATGGGATCACTCACTTATAAAGGCGACAAACATGTCTTTTATTCGGAAACAGAGGTCGGACCTGTCTCACAAAAACTATACGATGAATTGACGGGCATCCAATTTGGAGAAGTAGAGGCACCGGAAGGCTGGCTAGTTGACGTAGACGAATAAACTTCAGGTAAAGGTTTAGCCGATGGGTTAATTGCAGAAAGAAGGAAGTGAAAGTCCTTGAAGTGGGTCCCAGTACTCGTACACTTTCAACGGCTGTTCTGCATCCCATTTTTGCTTATCCTTTGTACAGCAGCTGTGATTCTCGCCTTTGCTGCCTTGTCTTGGTTCATCTATCACGTCACTTCAAAAGTGTATTTAAATAGTGGGAATAAGTATGAAACCGGCTCTGAAAAGAGTCCGGTTTTTTTGTGAAATGGAGCAGTGATAGCATAGAAGAGGGGACAAAGCGCTTATTTCTTTATAAATATTGTTTGATCTAAAAATCTAACCAATAAATGTTCCAATATATGGTAAGATATGTAAGTAAAATTTTCGAGAACAATGATAAGGCATGCAGCAAAAGGAGCGGATCGTGTGCAATTAGAATCAACTTTACAACAGCATTTTGGGTACTCTACTTTTCGGCCGGGCCAGAAGGACATCATTGAAACGATTTTGTCTGGTCGAGATACGTTAGGTGTTTTACCGACGGGTGGCGGGAAATCCATCTGCTATCAATTATCCGCTCTCATGCTGCCGGGATTGACGGTCGTGATTTCACCCTTGATCTCCTTGATGAAAGACCAGGTAGACTCCCTTTCGCAATTGGGAATTCCGGCTGCTTATTTAAACTCCACCATTTCCAACCAAGAATTCCAAGACATTATGACGCAATTGAGACAAGGCACATTGAAATTATTATATGTTGCACCCGAACGACTTGATAATCCCAGTTTTACGTCATTTATCAGGCAATACCCGATTTCATTGCTGGCTATCGATGAGGCGCATTGTGTGTCGCAATGGGGCTTTGATTTTCGTCCGAGCTATCGGAACATCAACCGATTTATCGCTGAATTGCCAAAGCGTCCGATTGTCGCGAGTTTTACAGCGACAGCGACTCGACTAGTGCAAGAAGATATTGTGAAACAACTGAATTTAGCTGAACCGGCCGTTTTTATTCAATCATTCGACCGCCCGAATATTAAATTTACGGTCCTCGAACCCAGCAATCGCAACAAAACATTGGCCCAGCTGGTGAATCATGAAGAGGCCATCATCATTTACGCCAGCACACGCAAGCAAGTCGACAAGCTGTATGAGTCCCTGCGGCAGCAAGGGTATGCGGTCAGCCGCTACCATGCGGGCATGAAACAGGAAGAAAGAGTGCAAGCGCAAAATGCGTTCATCAACGATCAAACCAATATTGTGGTGGCGACGAACGCTTTTGGGATGGGCATTGATAAAACGGATGTCCGAAAAGTGATCCATTACAACTTGCCCAATGATCTCGAAAGCTATTACCAGGAAGCGGGTCGTGCGGGACGCGACTCTTTAGAAGCAGAAGCAATTCTTTTGTACCACCCGCAAGACATTATGACGAACAAGTTTCTAATTGGCCAAAGTTCGGATGCCCTCGCTGAAGAACGCTTAGAAACGATGATTCAATATGCGAACTACACGGGCTGTCTGCGAAACCACATCCTGCAGTATTTTGGTGAACTACGCACGGAACCTTGTAAAAATTGCTCAAGCTGCCTGGGCGAAGTGAAAACGGTGGATGTGACCAAAGAAGCACAAATGATTCTTTCGAATATGGTGCGGATGAAACGCCATTTTGGCATGACTATGATTGTGGATGTCCTGCGGGGCAGCCGGAATCAGCGTGTCCTTGAGAACAACTTCGATAAGCTGAGCACTCATGGGATTATGAAAAGCTATTCCGTTCAACAAGTGCGCGATATCATCTCCGCCTTAGTCGCCCATCGATACATTGCGGTGACGGAACATCGGGGGCTCTCTGCCACTGCGCAGGCGAAAAGACTGCTGCTTGGAGAGGAGTCTGTATCCATTAAAGAGCGTGTGTATAAGGGAACAGCTTCTTCAAAAACGCGTCAGGTGTCGCAACATGTGGACGACGAATTATATGAAGCGCTGCGAGAGGTTCGGTATGAACTCGCACAAGCTGAAAATGTGCCGGCGTATATCATTTTTTCGAATAAATCACTAGAAGATATGGCAAGCAAATTGCCCAAAAATGCGGATGAATTTCTGGCAGTCGAAGGGGTCGGATCGGTCAAATCGGATAAATATGCTGGGCATTTCTTGCCCGTCATCCAAGGATTTTTGTCCACTAAAAGTGACAGCAAACCAAGGACTGATTTGGAAGAACGGGAGGTCTCATCTTTTGCGGAGAGTGCCAAAAGTCCGAGTTACCATGAAAGCGCAGAGTATGCCGCGCAAGGGCTGACACCGTACGAAATTGCGATTGAGAGAGGGATATCCGAATTAACCGTCCTCAACCATCTGACTCAAGCGGCAGAAGAAGGCTTGTTAGAAGAATTTGAAGCGGATGTTTTGGCATCGCAAAAAAGATCGATCAAAGCAGCCTTTCATAAGCTAGGAACTGAGACTTTGGAACCCGTTAAAGAAGCATTGGCGGAAGAAATTACCTATGAAGAGATTCGATATGTCTTAATTGAGTATTTAGTCAAAGGTAATTAAGAAAAAGGCAATTTTAGATTCAAAAAGAGATTTGAATGTCAGCAAAAATTTGATGAAATCGTTCAGGATAAAGCGGCTTTCTATATCTCGCACCGTTTATCCAGCAGCTGATTCAGCGACGAAATTCTTGTTTTGCTGAAGAAAAAATTGTCCGACAAGGTTCGCACGATGGCTTAGCGGCTGCTCCAGGAAAGTACCAGGAATTATGGAGTGCTCAGGCCCAATACTATCAGTAATGAGAAAGTTAACCGAAGGTTCGCTGCAATATCGGAGGCCGTACTGAATAAAGAAAGACATTAAAAGAACAGAAAATTTCAAAACAGACTAGATTTCTAAAAAAGGATATGGTACAATAGATATTGCCGAAAGGCCACATGACGATGGTGGACATATGAACCGTGTCAGGTCCGGAAGGAAGCAGCACTAAGTATTGCTCCGCCATGTGTTATGTGTTTTATTTTATGCGTCATAATATCCAACAGAGAAATGTAGTACAGACTACATTTTTTTTAATGGTTTAAATTCACTTGTTTTTCTTTGATTCTCTGAATTCAAGAAAAGTTCCTTACAAAATGCTGAAGTGGAATTTAAACCTTATAAGAACCAAAAAACCCGTTGAGGCTTCTCGCTTCAACGGGTTTTCTTTTTGATTTATAAATAAAAAATTAAAATTCCTGATATTTAGCCGGGTCTTGGTCTTTATTGCGGCCGTCTGCACGCGTTAACGCATTGATAACCTGCATCTCTTCATCCGATAAGTCAAAATCGAAAATAGCAATATTTTCTGCTTGACGACCGGCATGACCGGATTTTGGAATAGGCAGTGCACCGAGCTGAACTTCCCAGCGTAAAATGACTTGGGTCGGTGTCTTTCCATGCTTCTCCGCGATTTTTTTGACCGCTTCTTCGTCGGTCGTTTTATTCCCGCGGCCAATCGGGCTCCAAGCTTGAGTAATGATGCCTTTTGAAGCATCATATGCCCGCTGTTCTTCTTGGTTAAAGTAAGGGTGCATTTCGACCTGGTTAATTACCGGCAGGACACCTGTTTCTTTTTCTAAACGGTCGATGTGCTCCGGTAAAAAGTTACTGACACCAATTGAACGAACCAAACCGGCTTTTTGCGCATCCACAAGGGCTTGCCAAGCGCCAACATATTTGTCCTCAAGAGGATTCGGCCAGTGAATCAGGTATAAATCGATATAATCTAATCCTGAACGCAGCAGCGATTCTTGAATCGTCGCTGTAGCGGCCTCGTATTCATGATGCCGTCCTGGTAATTTCGAGGTGAATGTGATTTGGTCACGCGGGACTCCGCTGTTTCGAATCGCCTGACCGACAGTACCTTCATTTTCATAGTTAAATGCTGAATCCAGCAGTCGGTAGCCGGCTTTTAATGCCGTTTCTATACGTCGGCTGCCGTCGATTCCTTTCAATTGATACGTGCCTAAACCCACTTTAGGGATTTTAAAACCATCTGCTAACATATACTCTTCCAAAGTAACGCCTCCAATATTCTTTTATCCAGTATAACAGAAAAAATCCCCTATGCATGATTCACACATAGGGGAAAGCTGTTTCAGCGTTTATAAGAAAATCGCTTTAATTTCTAGATAGTCTTCGACACCGTAAATGCCGTTTTCACGTCCGCGGCCGGATTGCTTATAGCCTCCGAAAGGCGCATTTGGAATGCGTCCATTTCCGTTGACCAAGATATTTCCTGTACGCAATTGGCGGGCTACTTTTATCGCTTCTTCTTCTGGACCAACGACTCCTCCGGATAAGCCATAAACCGTATCGTTACCGATTTCGATGGCTTCTTCAACCGAATCGTACGTTAAGACGGTGAGCACTGGACCAAAGATTTCTTCCTGAGAAATCGTCATGTCATTGGTGGCATTCACAAAAACAGTCGGTTCGACATAGAAGCCGATGCCGTCAATTTTATTTCCGCCAAATAAGATTTCAGCGCCTTCTTCTTTTCCTTTTTCGATATAGTCTAAGACGGTTTCACGCTGACTCTCTGAAACCAGCGGGCCGACCATGGTGTCTTCATCTGCTGGGTCACCCACCACAGCCGCTTCTTCATAGTGTTTCAAGAGAATCTCTTTGGTTTCTTCTAAGCGGTCAGATGGAACAATTAAGCGGGTCAGAGCAGTACATGTTTGGCCTGAATTATTTAAAACCGTATTAAAGGCCTGTTTTGCAGCCGCTTCTAAATCGCCGCCTTCTAAGAAGATAAGCGGTGATTTTCCGCCGAGTTCCAAGACAATCTGTTTGATGCCGTCCGCGGCTTTTTCATACATCTTTGAACCGACAGCGGTAGAACCCGTAAAGGAAATAACATCCACATCTTTATGGCCGGCTAAATAGTCGCCTGTTGTGCTTCCGCGGCCGGTCACTAAGTTAAAGACACCTTTAGGCAAATCAATTTCATCTAAAAGTTCAGCCACAATCTGAGACGTCAGCGGTGTTTCGCTTGCTGGTTTTAAAACCGCTGTATTTCCTGCCAAGAAAGCCGGAACAATTTTTCGTTCAATCTGAAGCAGAGGATAGTTCCAAGGAGTGATGGCTGCCACAACCCCGTAACCTTCTTCAATCACCTGCGCAGAATCAATCGTATATTCAAATTCGTAATTTTTCACTTCGTCAATGGTTGCCCGGACTTCACTGAAAGGCAGACCAAATTGTCCTTTTTCCGTCCACTGACGACTGGATCCTAATTCAGAGATAATGGTATCTACAATCCGGTCTTTGTTTTCTTCTAGTTTGTCATAGAACTTTTCCATGTAGTCAATACGTTCTTCAACTGGCCGAGCGTTCCAACTTGGAAAAGCCGCCTTTGCAGCCGCAACGGCTTTATCGACGTCTTCATTGGTTCCAATAGAAATCGTCGCTATGACTTCTTCTGTTGCCGGATTCACCACGTCAGAAGTCTCGTTACCGGTTGAATCTACCCATTCACCATTGATGTATAGCTTCTCTGTATCCAAACTTGTAACCAAAATATATTCCTCCTATTAAAGTGTTTAGTTTTTGTTTACGCTTTCATTGTCTCAAACCCTTAAAAAGTTATCAACAAATTCGAGCCTTTAATGAGGAAGACCGAACGGAAAATCATTAAATACTTCTAGTCCAACATTTTTAAATTCAATATTGTTTCTTTACGTGGGTCAATATGGCTTCAATGTATAAAGGGGGCTGTCCATTTACTTGTTGGATTTGCTGTGTTCACCAGCTTGCTTCTCTTGTCTTATTTATGCAACAGGACAATTCCTTGTCTCCGATACTTAAAGCCTTTCAAAAAATAATGCAGCAAATCAGGAAAATCTCTTGACTTCCTTTTGTTTAAAATTTATAATACATTAAATCTTGATTAAAGAAAAATTAAATATTTATGCGAAAAGTAAGATAAGTAGAAAAGTTCCTTTATCAGACAGAGAGTTTACAGTGTGGTGAGAGTAAGCGATGAATACTTTTTGAAAATGGTCTTATAGCAAAGATAAGGAGAGCGTTTTGCAAACCTTGTCCGGAATCTCCCGTTACAGAGAGCGAGTATAATTTCATTTTGTCTTAGGATATGGTGAAACGTACTCAGTGAGGTTATATAGGCGACTATATAATAAAAAAAAGGTGGTACCACGAGAAGGCGTCCTTTAGTTTATAAATTTTTTTATAAGCTAAAGGATGCCTTTTTTTATTTTATTTTCAGACAAGGAGGATCAAAGCAATTTTTGAGTAAGGAATGTTAAGCTGCTGTGATGGACGAGGTAAGTATAGTAATGAAAGGATGATGTTTCTTGCAATTTTTATTCTATGTGTCAGCTATTGTTTTGGCGAATATAACAGGAAAGCTTTGTAAAAAAGTAGGGATACCCGCTATTCTGGGTTGGCTTTTGGCCGGTATGTTTCTGGGGCCGCATGTTCTCAATCTCTTGAATAATGAAGTCATTGCTTCCGACTGGTATACCTTATTGATGCCTGGTGTTCAATTGCTTGTGGGCATGTTGATTGGTTCTAATCTGGATTTCAATAAAATCAAAAAAAACGGAAAAGAAATTCTGGCTCTTTCCTTTTCAGAGATCGGGACCACTTTCCTGCTTGTCTTTATTTCTTTTGCTCTCTTGTTTTATTTTTGGGAGATTCCGATTGTCATTGCCTTAATTATTGGGGTCATAGCGACCGCTACCGCACCGGCGCCGGCGCTCTCTATTCCGTCCGAATATAAGGCGAAAGGGCCGGTAACAGAAGCTCTTGCTTCAGGGGTTGTCATGAATACGGTTTTGAGCAACGTGTTATTTTTTACGCTGACTTCTCTGTTGCGTTCGTTCTATACCGATGCATCCGACTCCATCGTGGGCACTTTAGCTTTTATGCTGTTTATTCCCACTTTATACGGGATAGGGGCCAGCTTCTTAGTGGCAAAATTTGTGACAAGCCAGAAGACAGCGGCTCATCGCGCCAGGAGTTTTGTCGGCGCTGTACTGCCTGTTGTTTTGGGGGCTTACTTGATTGACCAATTCTTGTACCCTGAACCGATGATGAACACATTGATTGTTGGAATTGCTTTTATGGGCACATTTGTGAGTTTAGTGTCTCCCCAAATCAAAGCGGATGTTTATACGCTCTTTGGAGATATTCAATCTTTTGCCTTACTGCTGCTTATTGTCAATCTGGGAGCTCCCTTGAATCCTTCATCGCTGCTTACGGCAGGAAGCTTTGCCGTTTTGTATGTTGGCGCTCGCTTTATTGGAAAGTGCTGGGGGACATTTAATGCCTCTAAAAGATTAAACCTGGATAAAAACATACAAAAGTACTTAGGAATCGCGCTCACTCCTCATGCGGGAATTTCGCTTATTTTCACGGCAGAAGCCCTCTCTGTTCTGGGTCCGGTAGCTCCCCAATATGCAGAAATCATACAGATTATTGTATCTGCGGCTGCCGTATTGAACGAAGTCATTTCTCTGCTGCTTTCAAAAAAGGCATTCGAACGGGCGGGAGAAATTGGGGCCATCCAACAAGGGGTTTAATGCTTTGAAAGGACCGATAACTTATAGTCGATGGCCCTCAACAGAGTTGGTTGATTGGAGGGCAGGGTTCAGACACAGTCAATTTCTTAGAGCGAGACTGCAAGGAGGCAGAGCGTCTTTCTGCAGATCCTTCCTAGATGAAGGATTCAGGTCTCTCTCAAAAGAACCAGATAATTAAAAATATGTAGTTATAGAATACAAGGAGGAATTACAATGAAAAAAACAAATAAAGTCACAGGTCGTATTGAAGAAGGACAGCTATTAAACGCAAAAGTCAACGGGTTCGATTACCAGATAGATTATCCAAGGGAAAATTATGAACCGGTTGCTTCCAATCCAGGCGGAATACTGTCACTGGCTCTAGCCGGCTGCAAGGCAGTGATTGCCAAACAATATTGCGACGCCAGAAATATTGACGTCACTCTGGATGTAGAAGTAGATACAGAAATTGTGAAAGTGAATGGACAGGATCAAGCGGAGTTTACTGTCGATCTGACCTTCAACGGGGATGTAGAAAAGATTGATCTCGAGAAACTGGAGAGAGTGTTGGATGAAAGATGTACCGTAGAGAACCTTATTTTATCGGGGAAAAATGAGGTCAAGACGAACTATCATCTGGAGAAGAAATTAAGTTCGACCCCTCTCAATTAAGAGGAATTTTACAGAAAGAGACCGAATAATTCTTAGTCATCAATCGATAAACTAAAGGCGCAGCAAGCAATAAAATTCCGCTGATTCAGGGATTTTATTGCTTG
>CAZKSU010000057.1:0-2147 GCA_964555455.1 uncultured Carnobacteriaceae bacterium | reverse complement strand
TACAGACCGACAGCTGAACACTCGCATTGAGAAAGGCGATCACTAAAAACTTCATGGAGGGTTTCTCTTTTTATTTTTCTTCAAAATCCCGTATGATACGCATACCAGATACGAAGGAAGGGTGAAAGGCATGTTGCCAGGTAAAAAGGCATTCAGAGAAGAAATTTCGAAAGAACTGGAAGAGAGAAAACGGTCCGATTTAGGGGAAAATTTTGCACGGCTTCAGCGGGCACTGAAGGAAACGGACAAAAGTCTGTTGGTGATTGTCGACGGCTGGGAATCATCGGGCAAGGGGTTCCTGCTCAAAGACTTGACGCGGGAGTTGGATCCCAAATACTACGAAGTGAGCGTCTTTGAAGGCGCATCGGAAGCAGAAGGGCGACTGCCGTATTTGCGGCGATTTTTTATGCAGTCGCCTTACCGAGGACAGATTGCCTTCTTTGACCGCAGTTTCTATTACGAGTTGTTGAATAATCGTGAGCTGAAAGGCGCTCAATTGGAACACCTGATTCATGACACCCAGTTTGTGGAAGAAGCGTTGGCCAACGACGACACGCTGATTATCAAATTCTTTTTGCATCAGACAAGGGCAGAGATGGCAGATAACATCGAAGCCTTGGAAGCCGATCCTTACCGGCATGTGCGACTGGCGGATGAAGATTACGACCAGCTGAACCATTATAGCCAGTACTATACCCATTTTAAACAAATCCTTGAGAAAACGGATCAGCCTCTGGCTCCTTGGGATGTATTGTACATCGATGGCCAGAAGAATACGTCCAGAAAAGCCCTCGAGATTTGCATCGAGCGCTTGGAGTTGTTTTTAGAAGCCGATACGACGCGTGAAGCGCCCGAACTATCTGTCCTTCCGCAAAAGAAGGAAGAGTGGCCGCTTGCGCAAGTAGACTTAACGAAGGAAATTTCTGAAGAGGCATACGACGAGCAGCTGGAAGAGCTGCAGGTGCGGGCAGGCGACTTGCTGTATCAAGCCTACATTGAAGACAAGCCGATTATCATTGCTTATGAAGGAACGGATGCTGCCGGAAAAGGGGGCAATATTGAACGCCTGACCCGGTACATGGATCCAAGAGGGTATGATGTAGCCACTGTTTCCGGCCCCACCAAACATGAACTTGCCCATCACTACCTCTGGCGTTTTTACAGGGATTTTCCAACGAGAGGACGTTTAACGATTTTTGACCGCAGTTGGTATGGCCGAGTGCTCGTCGAACGGGTAGAGGATTTGATTCCTGCCTACCGTTGGAAGGAAGCTTACCGTGAAATCAGCCAAATGGAACACAATTTAACGCATGATGGCTATTTGGTGTTGAAATACCTGCTGATCATCAACAAAGAAGAGCAGTTGGAACGGTTTGAAGCCCGGGCCGAAGATCCGGACAAGCAGCATAAACTGACCGATGAAGATTGGCGCAACCATCAGCAGTTTGATGTTTATGAACAGGCCATGAATGAAATGGTCTGGCATACTTCAATCAAAGATGCCCCTTGGAAAATTGTTTCGGGCATGGATAAGAAACATGCGCGTATCGTTGTATTAAAAGATTTCATTGAGCGTGTGTCCGCATTTTTAGAAGAAGAATAGAATTCAGAGATTAATCCGAAAATACCATGTTAATTGCATGGTATTTTCTTTATAATAGAAGTGTAAGAGAAACAAGCAAGGGTGAAAAAATAATGACTTATCAAGCCTTATACCGTGTTTGGCGTCCTCAGACCTTTCAGGATGTTTCAGGTCAAGAGATGATTACCCAAACACTGCAAAACGCAATTAAACAAGGAACACCAAGTCACGCTTATTTATTTACTGGGCCGCGAGGGACAGGGAAAACGAGTGTGGCTAAAATCTTTTCAAAAGCGATTAACTGTCCGAATGCAACGGATGGTGAACCTTGTAATGCCTGTCCGATTTGTGAACAGATTACTGAGGGAAGTTTAGGCGACGTGATGGAAATCGATGCGGCGAGCAATAACGGGGTGGAAGAAATCCGCGATATCCGCGAAAAAGCGAATTATGCGCCCACACAAGCCGATTATAAAGTGTATATTATCGATGAGGTGCATATGCTGTCGATGGGCGCCTTTAATGCGCTCTTGAAAACGCTGGAAGAGCCGCCAAAGAATGTGGT
>CAZKSU010000056.1:0-11018 GCA_964555455.1 uncultured Carnobacteriaceae bacterium | reverse complement strand
CCGTCTTCTGCACGAGTGACAATCAATTGCGAGTCTTCAATATACACATCCGACATTAACACTAGCTCTTCACGTTCAGGGGTGACCCCATAGCCGTTCCAGATCATATCAATGTTTCCGGAGTTCAATTCTTGCTCTTTGACGCTCCAGTCAATGGGCTGGTATTCAAACGTGACGCCTAGTTCATCAGCAACCGCTTGAGACAAATCAATATCGAAACCAACAAGCTCCCCTTGGTCATCGCGGAAACCCATGGGCGCGAAGGTATCATCTAAACCGACTGTATAGGTTTCGTTAGCCTGTACTTCATTAGCTGCAAGGGTTGAAAAACCAAGCAGTGCCGTAAAGATTAAACATAATTTCTTTAGTTTGTTCATTTGTATTTTCCTCCTAATTGGTAAATAAAAAAACCTTCCATTTCCAAACAGAAATGAAAGGACGTAATAATTTCGTGGTTCCACCTTTTTTTACAAATTGCTCGCACAATTTGCCTCAGGGCGTCAAAGACGCAACAATTAACGCTTGTCAAACGGAAATACCTACTTCAACCGGGTTCAGTATTTCATTCTAAGATGTGCAATTTTCGTTTCAATCATCACTCGCACCCTCCGTGATGTCTCTGAAAAATCCGCGAAAATCTCTTCTTGTCTTTATTTTAAATGCATTCAGTTTATAAGTAAATCCTTATGATGATGTTCGTCCATTGTATCAACCCTTTCAGTGGTCTTAGAATCAGTGCAGGTGAAAATAAAAAAAGTCCTTATCCAAAAATTGGATAAAGGACGATTAATCGTGGTTCCACCTTATATTCGCAAACCGCTCACACGATTTGCCTCAAAACGTTACTAGAAACGTAAGCGATTAACGCTCGCACACGAGGACCTCTACTTGATTCAAAGCCTGACTCCGAGATGTGGTTCATTTTCACTTATCGTCTCTTTCACCAGCCGAGACGTCTCTTTTGCTATAAGATGAAAACTACTCTTCTCTTCTTTGTCGTCTATCAATTAATTTTAATCATACACTCATTTTTTAAAAAAAGCAAGCCTCTTTTTTTAAAAAAGTTTTGGCCTGCAAGGGCTTAATTATTTTTTCTTTCTGCATGGATGCTATACTAATTAAAAAAGGTGGTGCTTGATTGATGGCGTTCAACGCAAAGACAATTCTAAAATGGCTGCTGGGCGTGGGCATTTTTTTGGTTTTTATGGTTTTCACTGCCCAGTTGCTTGACAAAGATATCGCTATCGGTTTATTTTTATTGATCGGCTTAGGGTTTGGTTATGTGGAAAGCCGTTCTGAAATTGGAATCGCTTCGGGTTATATGGATTTTTTTATCACCGGCAGCAGAACCCGATTATACGGCTTGCTCTTGCTGTTCGGTGTAGGAATGCTTGCAGCACTTGGGATCCATTTTCAAGCGGCTGTGAATGGGGCGGTGCCGCAGTTTCAAGCTTCTAATGCAGAATCTGCTATTCCGGGGACGGGAGCCGTTTCTCCAGTCAACTTTGGCTTGATTTTAGGTTCCTTTTCATTTGGTGTAGGGATGACGATCAGTAAAGGATGCGGTTTAGGGACCTTGCGAAATATCGGGCAGGGACAGATGCGGTATGTCTGGACACTGCTTTTTCTTTTCATTGGGACGATACCGGGACAATGGGTGAAATATCACTTAGATCATTCAGCCATCCATAATTACAGTATTCAGCTCTATTTTCCTAGCCACTTAGGGTATTCGGGGACTGCACTATTGATTATGGCCGTTCTGATGGCATTGGCTTTAGGCGCTCGGACGTATGAGCGCAAACGACGAAAAGAAAATACCCACCGGCCGGTCGATTCGAAAAAATTAACCGGCGGAGAGACAGAAGAAGACGAGCCAGCTCCGATTATTTCGAAACAATTTATCACGAATTTATTTAAAACAGAGTGGCCGCGGTTAATCAGTGTAGGCTTAATTACTTTGTTTCTTATTTTGGCTTTAGTGGTCACCGGGGAAAAGCTAGCCGTGACTAGGCCCCTCTTATATCCCGCAATGGCCCTGTTTCAAAACTTAGGTGTTTCCTTTTCGCATGCGGCTTTTGAAGAGCCTTTGAAGGTTGTCCAAAGTGGGTTAAGCCATAACAATTATACCGTACAGAATTTTGGGATTGTTTTCGGAGCTCTGATTTACAGTCTGTCTTCAGGGCGCTTCACTTTTTCGTGGTCCATGAAATGGAAAGAATCAGGTTATTATATACTTGGCGGTCTGCTGATGGGTTTTGGGGCTGTATTAGCCGGAGGATGTATCGTAGGCGCTTTGTATTCAGGAATCGTTAACTTCTCTTTATCCGGCTGGGTGGTTTTTGTCTCAATGAGTCTGGGGACCTATCTCACAGTAAATGTTCTAAAGGGCAAAGTGGAGACCATTCCAAATGGCGAAGAATAAAAGAAAAGCTAAGGTTTTCCCGCAAGAGGAAAAATCTTAGCTTTTTGTTACTTTATGGGACATACTGGTCACCGCGGTTAAATAAATTACGCGAACCGAACAGCTGGAACACAGCTCCGTTAATGGAAAGGCCTAATGCTAAAGCGCCGGCAGTCAAAAAAGTGGTGGTTGCATATTGGAAACCCAATTCCGAGTGGCCTTCAATAAAAGCACGCATCATATTGTAGGCAGCTCCTCCAGGAACGAGAGGAATCAGTCCGGGCAAGGTAAAGACAATAACAGGTGTTTTCAGGCGCCGGGCAAAAATTTGACTGGCAAAGGCGATAAAGAAAGAAGCCGAGATGGTTGCGATAAAATCAATAATGCCAAAATAATTCACAAAAAAGAAATAAATCGTCCAGCCTACACCGCCTGTTACTCCGGCAGGAATAATGGTCTTTCTTGGAATATTATACAAAACAGAGAATCCAAGTGCCGTCAGAAAACTGGCGCTAAAATGAAGAATCAAATCGAGAAACATGGAATTCCTCCTTATTAGTTAATGAACGAGAGAACCGTTGCAACTCCTATACCAATAGCAGCTGCTGTTAAAAGAGCATCCGCAAGTACACTGACTCCCGCAATATAATGACTGGCCATCAAGTCGCGAATGCCGTTCGTGATGGCTTTACCGGGAACCAAGGTCATAACGCTTGAGACGATAATAATGTTCACATCGGTGCCCATACCTGCCGCCGTCAAGAAGTAAGCAAACCAGCTGATGAAAGCGGAGGCCAGCATTTCACTAAAGAACCGGATGTTGATGACTTTAAGCGCATAAATGTACAGCGCATAGCCGATACTGCCGGTAAAAGCTGCGGAAAACAGATCCAAAACACTTCCCTGGAAAATTACGGTGAAAAATCCGCAGATAATCGCTGCTGCCAGAATTTCCTCAAAAGTGCTGTAATAGGAATCTTTTCGTTCCAAACGGTCAATTTCTAACAAGGCGTCATTTGGTGACAATTCGGTCATGGCAATTTTTCGAGAAAGATTGTTTGCTTCGGAAATAATTCCGAGATTACTTCGTTGTTCAGTCACCCGGTGCAAACGGGTATACTCTTGGCCGGTCTGATCCTGAACAGTAATGATTAAAGCCGTTGGGACAGAAAATACGCTCACACTCTGCATCCCATAGTTGACAGCCACACGATAGACCGTATCTTCCACTCGATACGTTTCTGCGCCGTTTTCCAGCATCAGCCGGCCGATGCTGCTGCAGACATCAAGAACTTTAGAAGTCATTAAATCCATTTGTATCCCCCTCGAATTTGCTATAAAGCTAGTATAACGATTATCCAAATAGAATTCATTACTTTTAACAGAAGTATTTCTATGGCAACGCTCCCTTTAAAGAATTTTTCACATGCTGTTCTCCGCCGGGGTGAAATATGATACAATAGCGGCAGTAATTATTTTGAGCGAGCAGATTTAAGAGATGGCCGTTTGACAGTAAAAATTGGTGAGACAAATGTCATTCAAACACTTAAAAAGGAAAAAGAAATCTTTTGGGTAAATCCGAACTGCAAACAGATAGACGAAGCAAACGAGAACAGCCCTTATTCCATAAAGGATATTCAAAATGTCGAAGCTCGCTGCCAAACCAGCGATTTACTGCTTATTTTGAAGCGGCTTTTCCTAAGACAAAAACAAACCAAGGACTACTGACGGCTACCGCATGAAAAAACAACTGGCATGAGGAAAGCATTCCAATGGATGAGGAGCATCCCTCTTTGTTTACCTTCCTTGCGGGGTTGGCGGTTCCTCGAATATCAACCTTGGTTTCAAAATTAATGGAGGATTACTTTAGCAGAAGTTATCTACTGAAAGACGAAACCTTCAGCAGCCAGCTGACGAATCTTTATAGACAAGAAAGAATTTTCTTGGAATCTACCGCTGTAGCTGGCTTAGCAGGGCCATCTAAATTCCTGAATTCAAAAGCAGGAGTGAATTACCTGACAAATCATCAGTTAACCGATAAAATGGATAAAGCAACACACATTGCTTGGGGGACAGGTGGCCCCATAGTTCCGGATAAAGAAAAAGAAGTCTTTATTTTGGATGGCTAAACGAAAAAAACAGACAAATAAAACCATTTTCGAAGAAGGGCGGCAAGAGTTGAATGACGGATAAGAAAATTATCGTGTTGGTCGGTCCGAGTGGCAGCGGTAAAACATCAATTGGCGATATACTGGAACTAAATGGTATTCCAAAGTTAGTGACAACAACGACTCGTAAACCTCGACCTGGTGAAAAAGACGGGGTCGATTATTACTTTAGAGAGTTTTCTGAACTGGACAAAGAATCGTTTGTTGAACAAACCATTTATAATGGCAACCGATATGGGCTAACAAAAGACGAAGTGAATACCATGCTTGAACAACACGACGCCATTCATGTTTCGCTTGATCAGAGCGGGGCTGAAGCAGTTAAAAAAGCTTATCCCGAGGAAACTTGCATTGTATTTGTGTCCATTACTGAAGAAGAAATGATTCAGCGGATGCAGATCCGCGGTGATTCGCCGGATGAAATCCAATCGCGCATTGAATACAGTCGTGAAACAAATGAGTTAACGCCGCCCGAAATCACAGACTTAGAAATTGTGAATGAGGATATTGACGAATCGGCTCAAAAAATTATCGATTATGTAGCTAAAAGAGTGAAATAAAAGAAATAAAATCCTCAAACTGCGTAAACAGTTTGAGGATTTTTGTGTGCGGTTATCTTTTAAGAAAAAGCTTCGTTAGCTAAGCGCACGATCAATTCTTTATAAAGGTCAAAAAAAGCCAAATAATAATCTTTATACACATACTCATCCACTTTATGAGCCATTTTTGTCTCTCCGGGCCCAAACATCATAAAAGGAAAGTCGGCGTTTTTGTCGCGCAACAAGTTGGAAGCATCTGTTACGCCAGGTGAGCCGGCCTGTTTAATCTCGAAACCTAAGTGTGTTTTTCCTAATTCTTTCGTCCATTCAACCATTTTGGACTGGCCATTTGTAAAGACGCTTGGCAGCGACATAGTCACCTCTACTTGAATATTTGATCCTTTGGCATTGTATTTCTCAGCGGTTTCTTTAAATAAAGCAATGACTTCATCATTATCAAATTCAGGAATCGTCCGAACATTGATTTCCGCTGCTGCTTTTGCGGGAACAGAATTCACCTGATCACCGCCACGAATAATGGTGGTGCTCATCACAAGCCGACCTAGCACCTCATTTTGACGAGAATCTTGATTCAAGGTCTCATCAAGTTCCAGTAAATAGTTCATCAAAGGACGAATGGCATTATAACCATTCTCAGGCATTGAGCTGTGAGCCGCTTCACCCGCGGAAGTAATCCGGAAATTGAGAGAACCTTTGTGTGAATAAATAATTGTGTCATGCGAAGGTTCAGCGACAAAAAGGCAGTCTACATCATCCATATAGCCTTCTTCATATAGCTTTTTAGAACCAGCCGCACCAACTTCTTCACCGGTAGTTGCCATAAAGCGCACGGTCCCTTTTTGCAGTTCTTTATTTTCTTTCAGTTCAATCATCGCCACCGCCAGGTTCAAAAGACCAGCTTTCATATCATTCGTGCCTCGTCCATACAATTTACCGTCTCTTTCATCGAGCTTGAAAGGGTCGCTGGACCACTGACTTTCGTCTCCTGCTGAAACAACATCCATGTGACCGGAAACACCAATAACAGGAGAGCCGCTGCCGATTTCAGCGACTAAGTTTACACGGGTATCCGTCACTGGAACGATCTCTGCCTCGATTCCATAGTCTGCAAATAAATCTTTCAGGTAGTTAGCCACTTCTATTTCATTCTCATTGACGGATTTTATAGCAATGAGATCAGCTAACCGCTTAATTTTTTCTTCTTCTGTAAATACCTTCATATATAGTCACCTTTAATCTTTTATGTTTAGAGACATTATAGCAGATACAGCCGCAGTTTTGACCAAGGGCCGTTTTTTCAAATCCAAATCGGTCAAATCGAACCATAGACAATAGTGAGCATGAGAACAATCTTTTCAGCCGCATCTGACGACTTCTGGCAAGACAAGAAGACTGTTTTTCGAAAAAAATGCGGTCAATATGAACCCTCTTTATCCATTTGGAAAGGGAGTCTTTTTCATACAAGAAAGTAATTAAGAGGAAGAAAGTGTCTCAACCAGAGTAGATAGTCAAGCTTTAATTTCGCTAAACGGGACAGAATTTCACAAGTGAAATTCCCTTTACAAGCTGGCATTAAAGGATTATCTTGGAGAAGAAGTCTTAAATTTCACATAAAATTTTAGTATGTGGGCGAGGAAACTTGCCGGTAATAAGTAAAGCGCTTACACTATTGGTGAATCGAATTTGAAATCAAAAGCAGGTAGGAGCTTCCAAAGGCGAACTTGGAAAAGAACTAAAGGAGAGATTTTTTATAATTTATAAATGGTATAAAGGTCTGATGGGCAATAAGTAAAAAAAGGGAAAAAAGGAGTGTTTAAATGGGGAAAAAAAACAGCATTCAGATTAAAGATTTGATATCCGTGGGAGTCTATACAGGGATGTACTTCTTT
This sequence comes from uncultured Carnobacteriaceae bacterium, assembly GCA_964555455.1. GTDB lineage: Bacteria > Bacillota > Bacilli > Lactobacillales > Carnobacteriaceae_A > Atopostipes. The sequence goes on along the minus strand of CAZKSU010000056.1, from coordinate 3,997 downwards.
ATGGTAGCGATTTCAGCGCTAATTGTGATTTTTATGATACCGGGGTATTCCTACATCTTTATACCGGTGCTCGCCGCGCTGCTGTCAGGAACAGTGTTTATGTTAATGGTGAGCAAAGTCCCGAGATTTGGAGCCATTACCATCATGGGTTCAATTATGGGGATATGGTTCTTCGTAATGGGACGATTTGCAGGCGCATTATTTATCAGTGTCTTTATAGCCATGCTCGCTGATGCGATTGCGCATCTCTCTCAGTATAACAACCGCAAAGGTTTGCTCTTGAGCTATATCGTATTCTCATTCAGTTCAATCGGGCCAGTTGTGCCAATGTTTTTATTTCCAAGTATGTACATCGACAGATTGTTAGCCAATGGAAGAAATATGAACTACATAATCAGTGCTTTCTCTGATTTTTCACAAATCACCTTTGTCTTGCTGATTGCGGGCATAGTGATCGCCGCTATTTTAGGTGGAATCTTTGGCCAGCGAATGTTAGTCAAGCATTTTGAAAAAGCTGGAATTGTGTAGAAACAAAATCGATTTTGAAAAGTAAGGGTATTGGAGAAGAGGAAGTCAAGTCACGATTTCACTATATGGGACGGTTTTTGGCATAAAAAAACTAAGAGAATGCGCTTGATACCAATGAATTAGAAATTTTAATCAAAATGATTCACAAATGGTTTTCAAAAGACGGGCAGACTAATTTGCAGTTGAGTGGTGAAGCGCTTACAATAAAAGCGTTCAATCAAAGATGTACAACTGTTTATCCCGTAAAATTAAAAGATTTGAAAATTAAATAAAAATTTTTATAGGAAGGATGAAGAACTACGATCTAATTATTCGGAGAATAAATTTTGGAGAATTGGAGAATAAGAAAAGAGAGTAATGGAAACAGGCTCGAATCATCGAACCTCTGCCCTATACTCTGTTGGATGAAAAGAACCATAAATTATTTGGAATTTTTGTAAGCGTAAACAACGATTAACAGACAAAATTTATAGGAGGCTATTATGCAACAAGATCCGAAACAAAATCAGACAAAAACACCAAACACGAATCCAATGGATAAAAATGGATTAAAGAAGTATAAACCAGAAATTAATCAGCGTATCGGTGAGAACCCTGGTGTAACAACTGAAGCAGGTAATCCTGTTTCGAATGACGAAGCTGTACCAACAGCAGGTCCTCGCGGTCCGATAACCATGACGAATCCTTGGATGTTTGAGAAACAAGCCCACTTTAGTCGGGAGAAAATTCCAGAGAGACGTATGCATGCGAAAGCTTCAGGTGCATTTGGAACATTTACTGTAACAAATGATATAACAGAATACACCAATGCAAAAATTTTCTCTGAAATTGGAAAAGAAACCGATATGTTTGTGCGGTTTTCAACGGTTGTAGGAGGTAAGGGTTCAGCAGACGCTGTACGTGATATTCGTGGGTTCACACTCAGATTCTATACAGAACACGGAAACTGGGATTTAGTTGGAAACAATACCCCTGTTTTCTTTACGCGAGAGCCTATGCGTGTGGGTGATCTATTACGAGGACTAGAAGGAGACCCCCGCTCAAACTTACAGCAAATAAATGCTTTTATGGATTACATTACACGGTTACCTGAAAGCTTGTACCAATTTACTCTTTCAATGAGTGATCGTGGGATTCCTTCTTCTTGGCGACATAACTATGGTTCAAGCTCGCATGCTTACAGTATGATTAATGATAAAAATGAGCGTGTGTGGGTGAAATTCCACTTCTATCCGCAGGAAGGCATTCAGAACCTCACGGACCAAGAAGCGCAGCAAATCAGAGGAATGGACGATAACTCACATCAGCGTGACCTGTACTATGCGATTGAAAATGGGCAATATCCAAAATGGAAAATGTATATCCAAGTCATGACTGAAGAAGAAGCGTCTAATTTAGATTATAACCCATTTGACTTATCAAAAGTTTGGTATAAAGATGACTTCCCGCCAATTGAAGTAGGCGAGTTTGAATTAAACCGTAATCCTGATAACTATTTTGCCGATGTTGAGCAAGCAGCTTTTTCTCCTGCGAATATTGTTCCAGGTTTGGGATATTCACCGGACCGTATGTTGCAAATGCGCTTATTCGCATATGCAGATGCTTTCCGTTATCGTCTTGGTAAGAACGCATTCCAGATTCCAGTGAACTACCCTCATGCGGCAGAAAACTTCCACCCAACTCATCGAAATGGTGCAATGCGTGTAGATGGAAACTTAGGAAGTGAAATAGACAACTCGGAAAACTCTTATGGAAACTTTACGGACCATCCAGAGTATCAACGACCGCCTATGCAAACAGGACATGAAGAATTTACAGACTTCCGTGCAGACGATCATGACTACTATACACAGCCAGGTAAGTTATTCCGTGCTATGACATCTGAGCAACAATTAGTGCTGTGCGAAAATACCGCTCGATTCATGGCAGACAGTACGATGCAGGTCAAGCACCGTCACATTAACAACTGCTATCGAGCAGATCCTGAATATGGTAAAGGTGTTGCAGAAGCTTTGAATATTGACATTGACACGGTTGACTTAACGCCTTGGCCACGGGATTCTAAAGAAGCTAACGAAAAGGCTAATGCGCAAGGAGCAGACTTGAATTACCCTACAGAGCCAGTTACTGTACCGGAATCAGCTGAAAACTTGCCGCCAGAAGGTCGCGACACAAACTTTGAAGATCCGAAAGTATTAGCGGATCCAATGAACGATAATTACTTCATTAATCGTAGTGATTAAATTAAATTTACTTTTCCTTAAATAAATTAAATAGTGCTGGTGAACCGTAACAAGTTCACCAGTACTATTTTTTTCTAGATAGGATTAAAATCCAAGGGTAAATGTATCTTTTTATCAAAAAACACGCCTTCCTAAGTGGAAAGGCGTGTCTCTATATTTTATTAATGATTAGTTTGTTGGATCATTTGAAGTAGCAAAGCTGTCTGGTACATCAAAACCGCCAATACCACTTGCGTTATAGCTTTCACCGTTCATAATAGAGTTTTTAACAATCACATAATCTACTTTACGAATAGCGTCTAAGTCTTTTCCGCCTGCGTAAGAGATAGAGGATTGCAAGTCTTGTTCCATTTCAGTCAATGTATCTTGGATAGACCCTTTAAATGGTACGAGCATAGATTTCCCTTCAACGTTGCGATGCTCACCTTTTTGCTGAGCTGACGCACTACCGAAGTATTTTTTGTATTTTTGGTTGTTTAACTCAACCGTTTCGCCTGGTGATTCTTCGTGACCAGCAAATAAAGAACCAATCATAACCATAGATGCACCAAAACGAACAGATTTTGCGATATCTCCGTGTGTACGAACGCCGCCATCTGCAATTAATGGTTTACGAGCCACTTTTGAACAGCGTGAAACAGCTGCTAATTGCCAGCCTCCTGTACCGAAACCTGTTTTAAGTTTAGTTGTACATACTTTACCAGGACCAACGCCTACTTTTGTTGCGTCAGCACCTACGTTTTCAAGATCACGTACGGCTTCTGGTGTTGCTACGTTTCCTACGATTAAAAATGTTTCTGGCATATGTTTTTTCACATGCTTAATCACTCTGATGACAGTATCTGAGTGGCCATGTGCCACATCGATTGTAATGTAGTCTGGAACTAAGTCTTCTTTTACTAGTTCTTCCACAAAATCATACTCATCTTGTTTAATTCCTAAACTGATTGATGCAAAGAGATCTTTTTCACGCATCATTTTGATAAAATCTTTTCTTTTTTCTTCTTCAAAACGGTGCATGACGTAGAAATAACCATTTTCTGCTAACCATACAGACAAGTCTTCATCAATAATTGTCTGCATATTTGCAGGAACGACTGGTAATTTAAATCGGCGTCCACCAAACTCCACGGATGTGTCTGCTTTTGAACGGCTGTCTAAAATACCTTTGGCTGGGATTAACTGAATATCTTCATAATCGAAAACTTTCATTGAAAGTAAACGCT
>CAZKSU010000055.1:0-11307 GCA_964555455.1 uncultured Carnobacteriaceae bacterium | reverse complement strand
CAAATTTCTTAAATTTCGAATTTTGAACTTCATTTAAAAGCAAGGCAAAGATGATAGGAATCGGGAAGTTTACTAATAATGTCAGCCCCCCAATGGCCATTGTGTTGCCAAAGACGTTCCAGAACGTCCGGTCATTCATGAACATTCTGAAATAATGGAGCCCTACAAATTCTTCACCAAACATACTTCCCCCGGGTACAAACCTTCTAAAGGCAATCACATTCCCCAGCATGGGCAGGTATTGGAAGATGATTAAGTAAATCACCGGCAAGATGAGAAGCGTATATAACATCCAATCTTTTTTAAGGGATTTCCAAACGGATTCAAATCGGCTAACACGTGCTCTGCTCTTTCTTTCCTTTCTTTCCTTTTCGACGATGAGTCCTGTTTCGGGATTCGCTCCGATACGTCCAGCATCTCCCGCAGGTCCTTGACTATTACTGCTCATTGTTTTCCTCCTTTAAGCCAGTGGTTCCCTATTTCACTGAACTTTTTTCCTTTGCTTCTTTTTCCAAAGTGTCCCATGCGCCAATTAAGTACATAATCCCCATCGCCCGATCATACAAACCGTAGCCAGGCCTGCTTTCTTCTCCAAAGACATGTCGTCCGTGATCAGGTCGCATATAGCCTTCAAAACCAATGTCATGATAAGCTTTCATAATGTCTAAAATAGGAATTGAACCATCTTGTTCCCGATGGGAGGTTTCAATAAAATCGCCATTTTCAAAGTGCCGTATGTTTCGGATATGTGCAAAAGGAATCCGGTCTTTAAATGTTCGAATCATATCTGGAAGATCATTGTCAGGATTCGCTCCTAAAGCGCCGCTGCATAAAGTGATGCCGTTAGAAGGGCTGTCAATAATAGCTACAATTTTCTGCAAGTCTTCTTTGTTTTTGACTATACGAGGAAGACCAAAAACGGAATATGGCGGGTCATCCGGATGAATGGCCATTTGTATGCCCTGCTCTTCAGCGACTGGCACAATCTCTTTCAGGAAATAAGCCAGATTCTCATACAGGTCTTCTTCCGTCATCCCTTCGTACGCTTTAAAGGCTTCTTCTATGGTGGCTAACCGCTCAGGTTCCCATCCGGGCAAAGTCATGCCTCGCGCCGAACCTTTCACGTCTTCGATTAACTGATAAGGGTCTGCCCCTTCTATTTTTTCTTTTTCATAAAACAGAGCGGTGGATCCATCTTCCAGTTCTTCAAACATGTTCGTGCGCACCCAGTCAAAAACGGGCATGAAGTTATAACAGACAACTTTTACACCGGCTTCCCCGAGGTTTTTTAACGTTTGCTTGTAATTTTCAATATATTCTTCTCGGCCCGGTGTCCCCAGCTTGATGGCTTCATGGATATTCACTGACTCAACGACATCGATCGACAGCCCATGTTCCTCCGCTTGTTTTTTCACTTCTTGGATTCTTTCAAGCGGCCAAACCGCTCCGGGATCCAAATCATGTAAGGCCCAGACAATACTGTGCATGGAAGGAATCTGTTTGATTTCTTTTAAAGAAACGGTGTCGTTCCCTTCTCCAAACCAACGAAAAGTAGTTTTCATCGTTTTTCTCTCCTCTTAAAGATTGCTTACTCTTCACAAGTGGAACTTCGCCAGAGGCTCACGGATAAACCTCGCGGCCTTTGGCATCTTCTATTCCTGAAAAACGGTAATAATAAGTGTTCACTTGGTCTCGCCATTCGCGAGCCGACCGTTTTTGTTCGAGCAGCCGTTCTTTTACATTTTCATAGGTGCTTTCATCCACTTCATCTTTCAATGATTCCCATTGCTCGATATAATCAAGAACTGTTTCATACCCTTCAAAATGGGTATCATAAATATGTTGAATGATTGTTTTCCCAGAGTGCAGCTGGTGGGTGTAAGGCAGGTGGTGGAAAAACAATACAAGCTCATCCGGGCAAGTTTCAATCTGTTCGTATCTTTCGAAATTCTCATCAAAGTATTGTCGGGTATAACCGGTGCCCGTAGCCAGCGTTCGATCCACGCCTAAACCTTCTCGATCAGAAAAATGATAGGTGCCCCACGCATCATATTCATAGCCTTCCATACTCGGGCCGTAGTGATGACTCGGCTGAACCATCCAGCCCAACCCGAGAGGCGATGTATAGTTTTCGTAAGTCTCAGGACTTGTCAAGAGAATCGTCAAAAGTGTTTTTTTGCCTTTCTCTGAAAGGTCAAAAGTGGCTTCTATCCATTCTTCGGCAATGTCTTCTGCTGTCATATCCGGATTCCAGATCAGACGTCCGTAACCATATAAGTTCACTTGAGCGAGTTTATGGCCGGTCCAATTATCAGCCATCCCTGTATTAGCCACAGCTACGATGCCATTGCGCTCGGTTGCTTGCGGGTACTTCACTAAAACTTCTTGCACGGTTGTGCCTTCACCGTCCGCATATGTATCAAAATCCAGAACCTCTTTCCATGTTGGAACCAGATAAAAAATATGCTTTTGCTGCCCAGTGTACTCTTGAGTAATCTGAAACTCTAAGATTTGCTTGGTTTCTCGCAGAGCACCGAACAGAGGTGAAACAGGTTCTCTTACTTGAAAGTCCATCGGTCCGTTTTTAATTTGCAGAACCACGTTATCCGCGAAATCGCCATCCATTGGAGCGAAGTGATCATAAGCAGCGCGTGCGCGGTCTGTTGAGCGGTCCCGCCAGTCTTGATGGTTGTCGTAGACGAAACATCGCCAGTAGACCGTGCCGCCATAGGGTGCTAGTGCTTCCCCCAGCATATTAGCTCCTTCCGCATGTGTTCGATTGTAGCTAAAGGGTCCTGGCCGGTTTTCCGAATCCGCTTTGACAACAAAACCGCCAAAATCAGGAATCTGGTCATAAATAAAGGCAGCCGTTTTCTTCCAAAATGCCCGGACCTCTTCATTTAATGGATCGGCTGTCTCCAATTTTTCAATTTCCATCGGGGCCGCGTAGTTGATGCTCAAGTAGAGTGTAATGCCGTATTCTCTGAAAATATCTGCTAGATGTTTGATGTCGTCGATATATTTTTCGGTGATAAAGTAAGTCGCCTGCCGGTCCACATTCACATTGTTTATGGTGAGGGCATTAATGCCTACCGAGGCCAGCATCTTCGCATATTGCCTATGACGCGCATCATCTTTTCTAAATTTCAGGTGTTCAAAGAATAAAGATTCCCCTGCATACCCTCTCTCAACGGAACCTTCAAAACTATCCCAGTTGAAATTATCCCAATGATTAAGCATCCGCACTTGGTTTTTTGGATTGGATATTACAGTAAACGCTGGCTGAGCAGTTTGCTGCAGTAATCGAATCACATGGAAAAAACCGTACAAAAGGCCTTCCGGTTGATTCGCTGAGACAGTCACTGTTTCAGAAGTTTCCTCAAGCTTGAAACCATCAGCGGAAAGATTTGGATGTTCCTCAACGTTCAAGAGAAGCGTTTTTTCTCCTGCCGAGAAATGTTCACTATAATAGGCAAACTCTCTTTCGAGCGTTTCCGTTAAGTGAGAAGCTTTGCGGATCTGATGCTGTTTGAACGGCCAAGCTTTTAGAGAGGTCGGCGATAACCAACTTAAATCAAATGTTCCGTTATTCCCCATGTACAAACTCCTTTTTGTGCGAACTACTCTCGAATTGGTAACGCTACCATATCCTATTAAAAAAATAAGATGATGCCTTTTTCTTGGAAGTTCCAATGAGAATGAGAGAAGCAGTTGCACCTTTTTTAGCTTTAGTTCTCAGTACTTTTGTTAGTTAGTTTAAAGAACTAACTTGTAGAATAACTATATCGAAACTTGCATATGATGTCAAGCGCTTTCATAAAATTATTGAAGTTCTCTTCCCCTTTTCCAGACTATGCAACACCAAGGCTTACAAGAAGAAAATCACATAAGGAATTAGAAGCTATAAGGTTTTTCTGAGGACTGTCTAGGATTGAAACACGACCCATTGAGACCGGTATTGGGTAAGTGAGTTTGTCTGGCGTTCATAGTTCTTCCTCAGCGCGCATTCCTCTTTAAGCAAAAGAAAAAGCCCCCAAGTGACAAACGTCACTGGAGACTTCTTCTAACGCTTTAAAAATCTTTTTTAAAGAATGGTTCAGATTTTTATTCGTTCGTACCTAATTTTCTTTGTAGTGTTTCGCGGATCGCACCTTCGCCAGCAATTAGCTCTTTGAAGTTTGCGATGACTTTGTCGGCTAAGCCGATTTCATATAAGTCGACACCGAAGATATCTTCTCGTTCAAGAATCGGACGAACTTTCTCTTCAACACCTTCTGTTTCACCTAATTGGATATCGGCAACATGAGGCGTCACTTCATCTAGAAGCGGATCCGGGCTTAACTCGAATGTTTCACCTTCATCGTTGACACCCATTAAGTAGCGCAACCAACCAGCTAAGACAAGTGGAATGTACTCTAAGTCAGTCACATCCAGCTCATCACTTTCTACATAAGACTGGATCGTCTTACCAAAGCGAATCGCTAATTTTTGCGAAGTATCCGTCGCAATTCTTTGCGGCGTGTCCGGCATGAATGGATTCGGGAAGCGGACGTTGATGACTTCATCAATGAACTCTTTTGGATCAATGATGCCTGGGTCAACAACTACAGGCAAGCCTTCGTCGTAACCGATTTTCTTAACGAGCGCGCTTAGCTCTGGGTCTTTCATTTCTTCGTGAATGAATGAGTGGCCAAGCAAGCTTCCGTAAATCGCAAGCGCTGTATGAAGCGGGTTCAGACTTGTCGTTACTTTCATCATTTCCGCTTTATCTACCGTTTCACGCTCTGTGAAGTAAACGCCTGCTTCTTCTAATGGCGGTCGGCCATTTGGAAACGCATCTTCAACCACTAAGTATTCAGCTTCTTCCGCATTAACGAAAGGCGATGTGTACGTATTTTTCGACGTAATGATTAAGTCGTTGTCTTCAAAACCGTCTTCTTCCAGCATTTTTTGAACATTTGCATCTGGACGCGGTGTAATTTTGTCAATCATGCTCCATGGGAAAGAAACTTTCTCTGGGTTTTCGACATAGTCACTGAAGCCAGCATCGACTAAGTCGTTAGCTGCCCATTCTTTCGCGAAGCGTGTAACAGCTTCTTTCAGCAGCGTACCGTTATGCGATACGTTATCCATACTCACTAAAGCAAGCGGTGTTGCACCGTTTTGGTAACGTTCGTAAACAAGTGATGTTAATTTACCCATGTAGCTCATTGGCTTTTCTGGGCCATTCTTGAAGTCTTCAACGACATCTTTCATCAAGTCGCCGCGGCCGTCCACTAAACTGTACCCTTTTTCTGTGATCGTAAAGCTGACCATTTGTAAAGAGTCATTTCGGAAAATCTCTTTCAAGCGACCGAAATCTTCGTTGTTCTCGCTGTCCATTTCTAACGATTCTACAACGCTTCCGATGACTTTCTTGTCGACTGTTCCATCCGCTTTTAGCGTTACAAGAAGTGTTAAATCATCATAAGGTTTGAAGGCTTTTTGAATAATTTCATAGTCAAAACCTTCCCCAACAACGATTCCTTTGTCAACTAGACCTTTATCTAATAAGATTTGGTTCAAGTTCGCTGGGTAAGCGCGGAAAATGTTTCCTGCTCCTAAGTGCAGCCACGTCGGAGCTTTTTCCGTATTTTCTTTCACTTCTTCCCGGTTAAACTCTGGCAGAATATAGCCTTTTTCTGTCCATTGTTCCTTATTCGCTAAATTTTCTTGATTTAACTTCATAATCAATCTATCCCCTTTTCTTAATTTGTCTTACCTCTCTATTTTACATGGGATTTGCGCCGGTTACAACTTTTCTGTAAAAGGCAGCACAGGAAGTTTAGAAATACGGTCAAACAAGACCCCTTTCGGAGCATTCCGCCACGCATAACGAATGGCTTTGTAGGACTTCCCGAGCTCTTTTTCCACGGTTAATTGTTGGCCGGTGATTGCTGCCTGGGCAGCGACCCATTTTCCGTCCGCCGTCTGCAATTCAATATCAATCATCCGACCATTTACCACTGTTTCATTTGAAATCGCCGGTTCAAAGCTCAGACGATAACTCTCATCTGTTTCTTCGATAGCCTTTAAACGGTGGTGTTCCGCCTGTCTTGGCCGGCCGTATACTTGCTTTAAGGCGAAATTGGCCAAACGCCGGCCCAAAGTCATTTTCTCCGGCGGATGCAGTTCCGTGTCCTCCCCGACATCAATCGCCGAGACTAAGCCTGTGTGCTCTACTTTCTGACTGACCTGATCTTGCTTGTCACGAATCATCGCCCACTTGCGGTCATCTGTTGACGCTGTCGGTTCAAAATAATTCGCTAACTGTACAAAGTAAAAGGGCATATCCCCTCCCCATAGCGCACGCCAATCCTTGATCAGCTCTTCCATCAGTCTCTCGTATTTATCGGGGGCGCCGCTATTGGACTCCCCTTGATAATAAATTGTACCTTGTATCGCCAGCTTTCTCAAAGGATACAGAATGGCATTATACAGGCCCGCCGGTTGGTTATGCAGCGTCAATGGCTGCTTCAGCGGCTCTTCCATAACGGTCGCCACTTTATAGCGCCATTCCCCGTCAAGAGGCAGGTTAGTCGTTTGGCCTTTAAGGGCATACTCCCGTTCCGGAATAAAACCGCCAAGACCGTTGGTAATTTCTAAACGCACCGCCAGAATATTTTTGCCCGGTTTCAGCCACTGCCTAGCCGCCGGATAGATGCGCGGCGGGTAGCGGTAGTCGGTGCGGCCAATATGGATGCCATTAAGATAAGTATCATCCGCATCGATTAAAGTACCCAGCCAGACGGTCAAATCCGGATCCGCAATTGTCTCTGCATCCAGCTCCAGTTCTTTCCTCAGCCAGACGACCCCTATGGTATCGCCTATGGGAGTACCGCGAAACATCCGCGGCAGCGTAAGGGTTGCCCAATCGTCGTCTTTTAATTGCGGCGAATACCAAGGCGTCTCCGCTCGCAGGCCCTTGTCTGTTTGATGCAGCGTTTTATACCACTGCTCAGCGGCCACTGCTTCTTCTTTCAGCCTTTCATTGAGGGCGGTATCCTGTTTCAAATAAGAAAAGGGAGCTAAATCGTAGGCCATTTTCTTTAAGCTCTCTTCGCTCATCCAGGCTTCCGCCGGCGTCCCCCCGACCGCCGTCAAATAAATCCCGATGGGCACCTCGAGTGCTTCATAGAGATGTTTCGCAAAGAAGAAACCGACGCCTGAAAATTCTTGAATTTTCGCCGGGATGGCTTTGATCCATTTCCCTCCTTTTGTTTTCTCTTGAGGTCCGTGAAAGTTCTGCGTTTGTGTGACTTGAAATTGCCGGATGAGCGGCAGTTTGACCCCTTCAATTGCTTCCGGATGAAAAGGCGCCACCCGCTTAAGCGGGAGTTCCATATTCGATTGCCCGCCAGCCAGCCACACTTCGCCAATATACACATCTTCAATAGTGACTGAAGTGGATCCCTTAATAATCACTTCGTAAGGTCCGCCCGCAGACTGGCTTCCGACAGTAACTTCCCAGTACCCTTCACTGTCTACCGTCGCTCGGCAGACTTGATCGTTAAAACGAAGGGTGACAATCGTTTCGGGCACATCCCAGCCCCAAAATTTCAGCGTTTGATTGCGCTGCAGAATCATCCCGTCGCTGAAAAAAGGCGGGAGTTCTAGTCGATGGTGTTTGGTGTTCTTCATAAGCTCTTCACATCTCTTTTCCTTAAATTGTTCAGTCATGCGAGTCAATGTCCCGCTTGCCGCCATATCATTCAGCTTCAAAGCCAGAGTGCTCTTTTACAGATCATTTTTTAAAACAATAAGCTGGAAAAGGAGCATTCCCTTTTCCAGCCTGGCTGTTTTATCTTATAAAGCTGAAAGCTGATGTCCAGTCTTTTTTATTCTTTTCGTTCTCAGTGCCTTTATGCAATAGGCGCCGACTCATCCACCAACTCGACTCCTTTCACGTCAAGATGGCCTGGGGTTTTATTGCCTGAAGTCGCATAGACGCCGATTGTACAGCCGACAAAGCCGCCGGCGATTTCGGTGCTGAGGTGGCGCACATCAATGTTTTCTGCCACAACCACTTCATCCTCAGAGTCGCGATAGATGGCTTTCACCTTTGTCCCCCGCCCTTGCAAGGTGAGTTCAAACGCTGACCGGTTTAGCGGATGTGTGCCCAGCACCGTCTCTTCTTCACCAAAAGATGAAATCACTTGAAGCCCTTTGCCGTCTTCTTTAGCGGTCACCACAAAACGCACGGCATACTGTTCGCTTTGTAGCACTACCAAGCCGGCTTCGTCCTCAAGCTGTAAGTGTTCTTCAAGTTTCGCTGTGAACGAATAATCCGTCGCCGGCTGTCTCAAACCGATATAAGTGGGCGAATCCAAGTCAGTGAGCTTGACCGGTGTCGGATGCAGACGCAGCCAGCCGTCTCGACTGGTCGTATCATAATTTTCCCGATACGGATTGCGGATATACAAATACGCAAAATCAGGCTCGCTCATCGGATCGTTTTCTTTGGGCTGTACAGGGTGAGCAGGCAGCGAATGCGGCTGCTTCTCCAGCAGCTTGCCTGCGCCAGGATTGACCACAGGCCAGTCGTCTTCCCACATAACCCGGGCCAGAAAAGTCTCCCGTCCCAGATTGCTGACACCATCGACCTTGCGGCTGGCTAGACAAGTCAGGAACCATTCTCCGTTTGGCGTCTCCACCAAATCACCATGTCCTACATTCTGCACCGGGAACTCTTTCCCTAAGTGGCGATGCGTTAAAATCGGATTTTTAGGAGAGCCCATATAAGGGCCATTGATGTGTTCGCTTCGAGCGACCGTGATGCTGTGGTCGTCAGCGGTCCCTCCTTCGGCAATGAGTAAATAGTAGTAGCCGCCTTTTTTATAGATATGCGGCGCCTCCGGCCAGATGACTTCTTTCAAAGCCCCTTTCCAAATCGCTGTGCTCAGGCCGACCAACTCCATCTTGTCCACATCAAATTCCTGCAGCCAGATCTCCCAGTCGCCATTATAAGCGATCCCTTTTGGATTAGGGCGCGTTCCCATAAAATAACAGGTGCCGTCGTCATCAAAGAACAGACTGGGATCAATTCCCGGCGCATCTTCGATAAAATAAGGATCTGACCACGGTCCCGCCGGGTCTTCAGCCGTGACCACAAAATTGCCCCCGTTCGTCACGTTTGTTGTCACCATGTAAAAAGTACCGTCATGGTAGCGCAAAGTAGGGGCATAAATGCCTTGCGACAATCTCAGCCCCTCTAGATTCAATTGTTCTTCGCGCGCTAATACATTCCCAATCTGGATCCAATTGACCAAATCTCTGCTGTGGTAAATCGGCACCCCTGGAAAATAGGCAAAAGTGGATGTCACCAAATAATAATCGTCACCGACTGCACAGATGGATGGATCCGGCGAGAAGCCTTTAATAACCGGATTAACAATGTAAGACATGGCATCTTCCCTTTCTTTTAAGCGAAAGGATGACTCCTTATCTCGCGGTTTGGGCGGCTTTTGCCGGAGCACCAGCGCGGATAACATCCTCTGTGTCTTTATCGAAGAAGTGTGCTTTGTTCATGTTGAAGGCCACTTCGATCCTTGTGCCCGGCTCGTGGTAATCGCGGGCATCTACCACCGCAACCAGTTCCGTTCCTTGGAAATCAAGGTATAAAATGGACTCTGCACCCGTTAATTCCGAAACAGAAATCACAGGCTTCATGACCGATTCTGGTGAAACATCCAGCGCCACTTGTTCGGTTTGGATATCTTCCGGACGAATCCCAAAGATCAACTCTTTGCCGTCATAGCCGGCTTCATCCAAGACTTTTCGGTCAGGTGCAGAGACTGGCAGATCAATGCCCGCTCCATCCGTAATGCGGCCGTTGCTGTAGTGCACTTCTTCCAGGTTCATCGCCGGCGAGCCGATAAAGCTGGCGACAAAAGCATTATCTGGCGAATTGTACACTTCAAATGGCGAACCGACTTGACGAATAAAACCGGCTTCCATAATGACGATGCGGTCCGCCAATGTCATCGCTTCTGTCTGGTCGTGGGTCACATAGATCATGGTCGTTTTAAGACGCTCGTGCAGTTTCGCGATCTCTGTACGCATATGCACACGCAATTTCGCATCCAAGTTGGAGAGCGGCTCATCCATCAGGAACACTTTCGGATTACGGACCACCGCGCGTCCCAAAGCAACACGCTGACGCTGACCACCTGATAGAGCAGCCGGTTTACGTTCTAATAATTCAAATAATCCCAATAGTTCAGCCGCTGTTTCAACACGCTCTCTGATTTCATCTTTAGGCATTTTGCGCAGCTTCAAGCCGAAAGCCATGTTGTCATAAACAGTCATATGCGGGTACAGGGCATAGTTTTGGAAGACCATAGCAATGTCCCGGTCTTTCGGTGCCACATCGTTCATCAGGTCGCCGTCAATCAATAATTCACCATCAGAAATTTCTTCCAGGCCAGCAATCATTCGTAGAGTGGTTGACTTTCCACATCCGGAAGGACCAACGAATACAATAAATTCGTTGTCTTCAATATCTAAGTTAAAGTCGGTTACGGCATAGTCTTCTGCGTTGTCATACATTTTATGGATATGATTTAAATTAATTTCAGCCATTTGTTTTTCTCCTCTTTTAATCGATGTTTTTTATTCTCGTGTGTTCTGTCAGCGCCGTATGGAATGGATAGAATTATTTTGAAAGTTCTAAAACAATATATTGATTGAGCGTTGCTTTAATCACTTCGAGTTGAGCCGATTGATTTTGAATCTCCCCTAATTCTAAGGCATAGTCCGTTAGCTTTCTGAAATCGGTCGTGCCGTCTACAATCTCTTTGCCAATCCCTTCCGTATAGGACTGGTAGCGGTCGGCAAGGATGTTCTCAAAAACCTTGTCGTCAATTAAGCGCTGAGCCACTCGGAGACCCAGGGCATAGCTGTCCATTCCCACAATGTGTGCTCTGAACAAGTCTTCCGGTTCAAAGGACGTTCTGCGGACTTTTGAATCAAAGTTTAAGCCGCCGCGACCGATCCCGCCATTCTTGAGGACTTCATACATCGCTAAAGTCGTTGTATACAAGTCGGACGGGAACTCATCCGTATCCCAGCCTAAATGCGGGTGGCCTTGATTAGCATCTAGCGACCCCAGCATATTGTTTTCCCGCGCATAGCGAATTTCGTGTTCAAAGGTGTGCCCCGCTAATGTCGCATGGTTCGCTTCAATATTAAATTTAAAAACATCATCCAAATTATAGCTTTGCAGGAAGGCATGGCTAGTTGCCACATCATAGTCGTACTGGTGCGTTG
>CAZKSU010000054.1:0-11370 GCA_964555455.1 uncultured Carnobacteriaceae bacterium | reverse complement strand
AACCTGTAGGCGGCGAAGAAGGTACAGTCGAATACGGAAGAGAACTATGGACAAAGCAACTCATTGACTTTATGGATGCACTAGACTTAGATAAAGTAAACTTAGTGGGTAACTCATTTGGTGGTTCATTAGCCATGTCTCTTGCTTTAGAAGTACCAGAGCGTGTAAATAAAATCATCATGATGGGTGCAATGGGTGTTCGTTCTGAGATGCCTGAAGGTTTAGACAAAGCTTGGGGATACGAGCCGTCATTTGAAAATATGGAAGAATTACTTAAATTATTCACATATGATACAGACTTTGCATCTGATGACTTAATTGAATCACGTTACCAAGCGAGTATGGAACCTGGATTCCAAGAAGCATTTGGATCAATGTTCCCAGAGCCTCGTCAAGCAAGTCAAGATGACCTATCATTCCCAGACGATGTGATTAAGACAATTGAGCACGAGACGCTAATTGTTCACGGACGTGAAGACAAGATTATCCCGGTTGAAAACTCATACCGTCTAATCAACCTAATCGAAAACTCTGAACTACACATCTTCGGTAAAACAGGCCACTGGACACAAATCGAACGTGCAGATGAGTTCTCAACATTGGTTAAAAACTTCATTAAAGAGTAAATCCTTAAAAGAATAAATATAGTCCTTAAAAAGACGAACCTGTTGGGATGAACAGGCTCGTCTTTTTCCTTTATTCCTTATTGATCTAGAAGATTATTTCCTTAAGCTTAGACTTGGTCCACTTTGTGGAACAAATGTAGTGGTTTGTGTCATAATTATGATATCGTTTACATAAAGAAGGCAGGTGGATTTATGGTAAAGAATTTGATATTAGAGAAGATGCAAAATAACGAGAAAGTCTTTGGAACGTTTGTTGAGCTGAACGACACTTTGATAGTAGAAGCATTGAGTGTAGCAGGTTTTGATTTTTTTATCGTCGATGGTGAACATAGTGTAACTACTGTAGATAACTTAAAAGAAATTGCTCAAGCCGCAGATTACAGAGGGATAACCCCTTTGTTTCGGGTTCCTGAAATTACGAGAGCCAATATTTTACAGCCATTAGATATTGGCATGCAAGGCTTGGTCATCCCCAATATTCGAAGTGTAGAAGAAGTTGAACAAATCGTCAATTGGAGTAAATACCCCTCACTAGGCGAACGAGGCTTCTTTACTTCACGGGTCACAGATTTTGGCCATCATGAGAGTTTAAGCGATTTAGACCAGCTTTTCGAAAATACAAACAACCAAACATTGATTATACCACAGTGCGAGACGGTAGAAAGCCTTGAACAGATTGAAGAAATTGCCGCCATTGAAGGCGTAGCGGGTATTTTTGTAGGGCCCTTTGACTTGTCGATCGCTTTAGGCATTCCTACTCAGTTTGATCATCCCGAATTCAAAAAAGCTTTGGAAAGAATATACAAAGCTGCACGCGATAATAATAAGTTTGCAATGATTTTTGGTATGGATACAGATATTGCCCAATCTTACTTAGATAGTGGATTCGATGGACTAGCTTACAGTATGGACATCGGTTTTATGATAGATGCTGCTAAAAGTGTTTTGAGAACACTTAAAAGTAACGAGTAAGAACAGAGAAAAGAGAACTAAAATCTTTTTGGATTTTAGTTCTCTTTTTGTATCGGCAGGTTAGATTGCATACTCCAGCCGTTCTTTTGCTTCTGCAGCAGCATCCAATAAGATGTTAAGAAACTTTTTCGTTTTTTCTTCTGACATTCTTGCAATAGGGGCAATGATCGCAATGGCACAAACCACTCTATCATTCGCATCATAGACAGGGACGGCCAAGGAATAATTCTCACTTGTCATTTCACCAATCGACAAGGCGTAACCTTGTTCTCGTATTTTGGCCAGTTCTTCTTTAAACTTCTCAGGATTATCCACAGAGTGTGAAGTATACGAGAGCAGCTTTTCTTCAAACATCTTATCAATATACTCCTCCTCTTGATCTGCTAACATAACTTTTCCAGAACTGGTTAAATAAGCAGGGCGTTCAGTCCCTATATTCGATTCAATATCCGCATAATAAGGCCCCATGCTTTTATTAAAATACACCACATTATACCCTCTTAGTATAGAAATATGGACACTTTCTTTGGTTTCATAGGCAATATCCGTAAGGACAGGAGTAACTTCTTGAAAAATATGGGTGCTGTGCAGATACACACCACCAACCGTAAATACCGCTGGCCCTAATAAATAGCCGCTGCTGTTTTTATCTTTCACCAAATATTCTTCCGCGACTAAATTGCTGATTAAGCGGCTTACAGTACTTTTGGGCAAAGTCAGTTCTTTTGCAATGTCGGTAACTCGCTTCACTGGCTGTTCATGTGTAAAAGAACTGATAATTTTTAAAGCATGGATAACAGATTTTACTTCTTTATACGCCATTATAAACTCATCCTCTTTCGGTATATGTTAAGCGCTTTCAACAAATTGTAGCATTTTTTAGCCTATTTTACAATTTGTTCCACCTTGTGGAACAAAAATAGTCTGCCCAAATAAGTGCCATGTATACTATATTTAGTTTTAGAAAACGGTTACAGAAAGCGATTACAAAACAATTAAGTGAAAAGAGGGAAGAAATGGCAAGAGAGTATTCAACGCAAGTGAAGGAAATGGCTGAGCAGCTGAATAAAGCTCAAGAAACGGCAGTTGCCGTCAAACCTTTAATCAAGCAATATCCCGAAATGACAGTCGAAGACGCTTATATGGTTCAGCTTTATAATGTTGACCGGATGTTAGATCAAGAAAAAGAAATTGTAGGGAAAAAAATTGGGCTGACCTCGCTCCCTATGCAAGAATTAGCGGGAGTCGATGAGCCAGATTATGGGCATTTAATGAATGATATGGAAATTACGCTCGATCAGCCTGTTTTAAAAATGGAACAGATGCTCATTCCCAGAGTCGAGGGTGAATTGGCCTTTAAATTAAAGAAAGATCTAATCGGCCCGGACGTAACGGTTGAAGAGGTGTTAGAGGCGACTGAGTATATTGCTCCAGCAATCGAAATTGTAGATAGTCGAATTGAAAACTGGAAAATCAAATTGAAAGATACAGTAGCAGACAATGGTTCTTCCGCTTATTTTATTCTTGGTGAAAATAAATTGAAACCAGAAGCTATCGATCGTATAGGGGTAAAAATGGCATTGTACCAAAACGGTGAATTAATCAACGAAGGCACAGGAGCAGACGTTCTTGGGGACCCTGCTTATTGCGTCGCCTGGCTGGCCAACAAGCTGCATGGATTTGGCATCCCTTTAAAGAAAGGCGAAGTTATCTTATCCGGCGCTTTAACTCGAGCCATAGATGCTAAAGCTGGAGATACTTTTACCTGCAAATTTACGGAAGGCTTAGGAGAAGTTACCCTTCATTTTAAATAGAACTGATAAAAAAGAAAAAGAAAAAATAGGAGGCAATACAAATGACACAAGGAATTTTACAACTATCACATGTAGAATTGTATACACCTGTCTTGCAAAAATCTCTCGACTTTTTCACAAAACTATTAGGAATGAGCATTGTTCATGAAGAAGGCGAATCTGTTTATTTAAGAGCTTATGAAGATACTGCCCTTTATTCTTTGATTTTAACGCAACATGAAACCTCGGGCTTAGGCCATTCGTCTTACCGAACAGATTCAATCGAATCTTTAGAACAGCGTGTGGCAAAGATTGAAGCAGATGGCCAGGTTGGAGAGTGGATAGAAGACAGCTACGCCCATGGCAAAGCTTACCGATTTGAAGATAAAGACGGACATATCCTTGAAATATTTGCTGATGTAGAAAGATTTAAAGCACCTGAAACACATGATTCTCGCTTACCCAACCGTCCGCAGCGTCGGCCATTGCGAGGGGTGCCGGTCAGACGACTGGACCATATTAACTACATGACGAATGTAAGCAGCGTAAACGAGAATGTCCGCTTCTTTAGAGAAACGCTAGGGTTCAAACTAAATGAATTCATTAATGTGCCAGATTCAAAAGATATCTTCGCAGCTTGGCTATCGGTATCTAACCTTGTCCATGAAGTGGCTATGATCGGAGACAATCAAAATGGACACGGGCGCTTACATCACTTGGCATTCTGGTATGGTATTCCACAACACTTAGATGATGTCGCGGATTTATGTGCAGATTGGGGTATTCCAATTGAAGTGGGACCAATTAAGCACGGGCTTTCTCAGGCGCTATGTATGTATGTGATTGAACCTGGCGGAAACCGAATTGAATTATTTGGTGACAGTGGCTACTTGATTTTTGACCATGACTGGGAACCTGTTGAGTGGACTTTTGACCAACTGCCAGCCGCTTTAAACTGGTTTGGAGGAGACGAATACAAAACACCGCCAACGTATCTGACGTATGGTACGCCGCCAATTTACTCAGGCAACCCAGAAATTGATGTGTACAATGATTTAAGAGAGAACCGACTGGGTGAAGAAACTTACGAAACTAAAATTAACCTTCAGAAAAAGCAGCCCCAGAAAAATAATTAAGAAGCAAAAAAATATAGGAGGAATGTCAATGCAGACAAGACCAGAAATTGGAAAAAGCGTACAAACCGGTGAATTTACAACAAATTACTTAGAAGTAGGAGAGGACCATGGCGGAATTCCTTTACTCTTTATCCATGGATCAGGACCAGGTGTTTCAGCGTATGCCAACTGGCGCCTCATCTTGCCCCAAGTAGCTGAAGTTAGCTGGGCGCTGGCACCGGATATGATCGGTTTTGGTTACTCGGACAAACCAGTAGGGGGCGAAGAAAGCGGCGTTACTTACGGAAGAGAATTATGGACGAAACAGCTGTTTGACTTTATGGACGCTTTAGAATTGGATAAAGTGAATCTAGTGGGTAATTCATTTGGTGGCTCGTTGGCGATGTCCATCGCATTAGAACAGCCAGAACGTGTCAATAAAATCATTATGATGGGCGCAATGGGTGTTCAATCCGAAATACCCGAAGGCTTAGATAAAGGCTGGGGTTACCAGCCCTCCTTTGAAAATATGGCTGAATTATTAAAATTATTCACCTATAACACAGACTTTGCGGATGACGACTTAATTGAATCACGCTACCAGGCAAGTATGGAGCCTGGATTCCAAGAAGCCTTCGAATCCATGTTCCCGGAGCCGCGCCAAGAAGCTCAGGATGATTTATCTTTCCCGGATGATGTCATCCGGACAATTAAACACCCTGCTTTAATTGTACACGGTCGAGAAGACAAGATTATTCCTCCAGAAAATTCATACCGTCTCATTAATTTAATCGAAGATGCAGAACTTCACATCTTCGGTAAAACCGGTCACTGGACACAGATTGAACGTTCCGATGAATTCTCTGCCTTGGTGAAGAACTTTATTCAACAGTAAACAAAGAATCAATAAAAGGGCGAACCCAGCTTCCTAGAGGGGTTCGTCTTTTTTTGTCTTCTTCTTGATTTGAATCAAGTGGCTTCTTTCAATATTGGCCTATACTGTAGTCGGTGAAAGGAAAGAAATCAGCTCAATCAAAAGCCAAAAGGCTAGAAGAGTTGATGCCGGTCAATTTCAAAAGGAAATGCATAAGCTATACTGTAGTCAACCAAAACAAAGCAGGAGGAGAAAGCAATGGATCTTCAACAGAAAATATTACGCAGTAAAAATCACATTACCCTTATCTCAGGAATTTTAATTGTTATCGGCTTTAGCGCGAGATTAGGCTTTGGAAATACAGCAATTTTCAATTTGGCTTTAATCATCGCCTCTATCTTAGGGGTAGCTCCCATCGCGATTCAAGCAGTTGGTGCTTTAAAAGTAAAAGTCGTGTCAATCGATGTGTTAGTCACTATTGCCGTTATTGGTGCATTCCTTATTCAAAACTATGAAGAGTCTGCCATCGTCACTTTCTTATTCTTATTCGGCGGCTGGCTAGAAGCCCGCACATTAAATCAAACACGGTCAGCCATTAAAGAATTAACAGAAATGGCACCGGAAGTGGCGTTTAAGCAAATGGAAGACGGCGCATTTGAAGAAGTGGACATATGGGATGTTGATGAAGGCGATATTTTACAAGTACGGACAGGCGGGAAAGTACCCGTTGACGGAACGGTGGTGACAGGCGAAGGCCATATCAATGAAGCTTCCATTACAGGCGAAGCCGATCCTGTCCGCAAAGCGATCGATTCTGAAGTGTTCGCAGGCACCATCTTAGAAAATGGCACCCTTCACATTCAAGCCGACCGCGTGGGTGAGGATACGACATTCGGTAAAATTATTGAGCTGGTTGAAGAAGCGCAAGATTCAAAATCGGAAGCTGAACGATTTATTGACAAATTCTCTCAGTGGTATACACCCGCTGTTCTAGTCCTGGCGTTCGCCGTCTGGTTATTCACACAAAATATTGAACTGGCGATTACTATTTTAGTCCTCGGCTGTCCGGGTGCCTTAGTGATTGGAGTGCCGGTTTCAAACGTGGCCGGAATCGGAAATGGAGCAAAAAATGGTGTCCTGTTGAAAGGTTCAGAAGTGATTCAAGATTTTAGTCAAGTCGATACAATTTTATTTGATAAAACTGGAACATTGACAAGGGGTAATCCAGAAGTTGCAGAAGGAAAAACGTATGGGGATGCAGGCAAGGCATTGAATTACCTTGCAAGCGTTGAAAGTGAATCGGATCATCCGCTCGCAAAAGCGGTTCTTTCAAAATTAGGCGACATTGAAATGTATCGGGTTGAAGAGACGAACGTGGTAAAAGGTGGCGGAATTATCGCAGAAGTTGACGGTCACCGAGTTGCAGTGGGAAACGTGGCGTTAATGGAAAAAGAAAATGTCGTGTTTAACAAAGAAGCAGAGCGAGATGTTGCAGCCTATGAAAAACGTGGAAACTCTCTGGTTTTGACCGCCATTGACGGAAAACTAAAAGCGATCATGGGCATCCGTGACCAGATCCGTCCAGGCATTAAAGAGGATTTGCAGGCGATGAAAACTTTAGGTGTCAAAAACTTGATCGTCCTTTCAGGAGATAACCAAGGGACAGTCAATTTAGTCGCTGAGGAATTAGGCTTAACGGAAGCTCATGGTAACTTGCTGCCTGAAGATAAATCCGCTTATCTCCAAAAATTGCAGGAACAAGGCCATACCGTTGCCTTTGTAGGAGATGGCGTCAATGACAGCCCGTCACTCGCTATGGCTGATATTGGCATTGCGATGGGTGGCGGAACGGATGTCGCGATTGAAACATCAGACGTCGTTTTAATGAATTCAGACATGAGCCGTCTGCCGCACGCTCTAGGCCTCACCAAAGCCACTGCCAACAATATGACGCAAAATATTGTCATAGCCGTCGGTACGGTGCTTGTCCTTTTAGCTGCCGTTTTCTTCTCAGACTGGATGAACATGTCGATCGGAATGCTGGTTCATGAAGGAAGTATCTTAGTGGTCATTTTAAATGGTATGCGGTTGCTCCGTTATTCCCTTAAAGGAAATGATGTCAAAGTGAAACAGCCGAAGGAAGTCAAAGCGCAAGAAGCGTAAGTAAAGAAGAGAGGCACTGCCATCCCCACTTTAGATACTTTTTCTCCCATTCGTTTTAAAGCGGGGATTATAAATAAGAAAACCGTTTAGCAAAAGCTGCTAGACGGTTTTCTTTATGGTTAGTCCAGCTCTATTAAACCAAAGTTACTGTTTTCAATAAACTGACGGGTAGCTTCAATAGTATTGAAAGAAGCGATAGTTTTATCGTCGACGACTACAAGATACTCCCACTCACTTGTTGTATCCTACTCGTCATCATCCACTTCAAATTCATAATCGGAATCAAATCCTGTAACCGTACCCTATGTATGAGCTGGTACAATGACTTTTATTTGGTAATTCTCCTATTCTAGGCTTAGAAATAACTCTAAAGTATAAATAGTATACTCTAACTTATCGGAGATATATAGAACAAGATATAAAATCTATTTTCGTTTTTAATTGGCCTGAACAAAAACTGAATGGACTGTAACAGCATACAATTGTGGGTTTTAAATATAAAATTGAAAACTTGTGTGGGTTACAAATGAGAAAGAGAGCTTTATCGAAACGCTAAGTAAAAGTTATTCATTTGGAGCTGTATACTCTATAAATAGAGAAACGGAGAAACATTCTAAATCTTGATATGCATCAATTCTTTCAGATTCAGTTCCTTCTATACTATAGTCAGAGATAAAGAAGAGGAACCTTTAAATAAAAATTCTAAGAAGGAGAATGATCTGTATGCAAAAAGCAAATATTCAACTAGAAACCTTAACTTGCCCGTCCTGTCTGCAAAAAATCGAAAATGGGGTAGGCAAATTGAAGGGTGTGGACAAAGACAGCTTGAAAGTCATGTTTAATGCCAGTCGTGTGAAAGTGGATTTTGACGGAGAGGTTCTGTCCATCGAAGACATTGAAAAAGCCATTAATGATTTAGGTTACGAAGTGAAACGTTCTCGCGTGAAAGCAGCATAGAAACAGTAATAACTTCCTATATGAAAGGTATCCAAGAAGTCTCATGGCCTTTTGGATATTTTTCTTTTCAAAAAAAGAAGATGGCATTCAGATAAAATTTCTTTCTTGATGGAGATCAAGTTCATTTACTCAAATCAAAGGTATACTAGGTTCAACAGTAAGGAACGGATATCAAAAAATTGAAGGGGCGAATCAGATGGCAAGCATTACTTTACAATTAGAAAAACTGACGTGTCCATCTTGTATGCAAAAAATAATGAATGCTGTCAATGATCTGACTGGTGTTCAACAGACGAAAATCCTTTTTGATGCCAGTAAAGCACGGATCCATTTTGATGCTGCTGTGCTTACTGAAAAAGAGATTCTTCAAAAAATAAAAGAAATTGGCTATGAAGCGGAAGAGATTTAGACCGTATCCAAGTGGATTTGAATCAAGGGCCGAAAAAGAAATTTATCCTATCTATCTATTCTATTGGAACGATAGGAAAATTAAAATAGAGGAGACTACAACATGTCAGCATTTACTGAAGCAAAAGAAAAACATTTTGACCGATTAAATCAATTCACGCCTATTGTTAACCGTGTGCATGGTGATAACCACCCAGAGTTTCATGAAGTAAAAGAACTATGGAACAGCATTCACGAAAAAACTGAAACAGCGGGTTCTAAAAAGCCTGAACTGGATGCGGAATTTCAAAGATTGCGTGAAATCACAGCTAACTATACCGTACCTGGTGATGTTTGCGAAAGTTACGAGGCTGTCTACAATATGCTAGAAGAAGTAGACACCGCATATCAGGCGTAACTTTCATGTAAAAAAGCGAGTGGAGAAGCCACTCGCTTTTTTTAATGCACCATACAACAACTCAAAGGCTTCCTATGTTATAGTGAATTTAGGAGGTTTTTAACTATATGAATAGATATTCTAATAGAAATACTAACGATGGATTCCAATGGGGAGCTTTTCTCTTAGGGGTTCTTTATTTGATTCTCGCATTCTTTGCGTTTAACAATCCGGTGGTTAGTATTGTATCGGTCGCTTATATCTTTGCATTTGGGGCCATTTTAATTGGTTTGTATGAAATTTTTGTGCGAAGAAAGCTTCGCCAGCATGCCGGACTTAGTTCAGGTGTTTCAATCGCCATTGGGGCCCTCGATATTTTGATTGGAGTTTTCTTACTCTTTAACGTTTCAGCAGCAGTTATCACCATGCCTTTTGTCTTTGCGATATGGTTAATCGTGGACTCCATCGGAACAATTGTAACGGCAAGTCCAATCCGTGAATATAGCCAAGCCCAGTACTGGTTTACGGTAATTGTTGGTATTTTGGGTGTAATCATAGGATTCCTGCTGATCTTCAATCCATTAAGTTCATTTGTGGCGATTGCTACATTAATCGGATTGTACTTTATGTTATTTGGTGTATTGAATATCGTTTACGCTTTCTAAAAAATGTAAAATCAGAAGAATAAAACACCAGAGAGATGAATAAGCCATTATCTCTCTGGTGTTTTGTGTTTTAAACAGATCGTTTTGTCGGACTTTTCAAAGCGGAGGCTGGAAAGAGAGAACAGACAAGTTTTGGAAAAATAGCCTCTTTCTTTTAAATGCCCTTCAGCTAAAAAATTATTAAGAAAAGAAAACAGGTCAAGCTTTTAATTGCTGACCTGTTTCTGATTGAAAATAATGTGTTTTTTAGAGAAATCCAAACCTCGTTTTTTCAGTTTCTTCTATATAAGGTATTATGCATCGTAACCTAATCGCTCAGAAGCTTCTTTTGATGATCGGACGATCAGGCGATTAAATCGAGTCAGCTTTTCTTTCGTCAGACGAGAAAGAGGCCCTACGATAGAAATCGCACAGACGACTTCCCCATCATAGTCAAAAACAGGAGCAGAAATGGAATAGTTTCCAAGAGCCAGCTCTTCCATGCTGTTTGCATAACCATTTTTGCGAACCTCTTCAATTTCTTGTCGAAGCCGGATAGGGTTAGTGAGCGTATGTTCTGTATACGCTTCTAAATCTCCATTGATAATCTCTTCAACGACTTCCTCGGGGCTATATGCCAGCAGAACTTTCCCTGAACTTGTTGCATGGACAGGATTAACTGAACCTGTAAGCGTTTCTATATCAGAATAATAAGGCCCAACTTGTTTATTTAAATAAAGCACCTTCTTTTTATTCTTCACTGCAATATGCGCACTTTCTCCTGTCTCCAGGACTAATTTATTTAAGACAGGGGAAACTTCATTGTACAATTCACTGTCGTTAATATAATTTCCGCCTAGATACAACAGCGCACTTCCAAGGCGATAACCTGGGCCTTCCTCATCTTCCATCAAAAAATCTTCTTCAACGAGTGTCTGAATTAAACGACTGACTGTACTTTTCGAAAAACCTAATTTTTCAGAGAGCTCGCCTACACGCCATACAGGGCTGTGTACACTGAAAGACTTCAATATTCGTGCGGCTTTTGCTACGGACGATAATGCTTCGGCAGTTGCTTGCGTCATGTTCATATTCTCCTCCATTAAATAATCACGCCAGTTTCACTTGGTGGGACACTACTAAAAAGTAATTTCCCTAGTGAAAGTGAAGCGTTTTCACTATTATACCAGACTTTTAACACGATTTGGAGATAATTACCAAATTATTGTATAGACAAGTTTTAATATATGGGATAGGCCAGTTGCAGTAAATTATAAAACGCTTACAATGTAGTTAGTTGAAAAACGAAATGTCTCGCACAAATAAATCCGTGCAGACAGGAAAGAGAGGGTGTTGAAGTGGTAAGAGAGTATGATCCACATGTTGTGGAACTTGCAGAAAAGTTATCAACTGCAAGCAAAACTGGAGAAGAGATAGGCCCG
>CAZKSU010000053.1:0-11906 GCA_964555455.1 uncultured Carnobacteriaceae bacterium | reverse complement strand
AAGGTTGTCGAAGCTACCGGTGTGCCGATGACAACAATACCCGTTAACTGGTACGGTTTTTGGCCATATATCGCTCAAAGAGGCTCCGATTTCTTTGACGAGAATGGTGAACTCATCATTAATAATGAAACGAATGTGGACACTTTAGAGTTTATCCACGATATGGTATACGAGCATGAAATTGCGGAAATCGCACCAGGTGGAGAATACCACGCGGAAGAATTTTATGGCTTCATGAATGATGGTGGACAAGCGTCTATCACAATTCCGCTCTTCTATATGAAAGATTTCACCGAATATATGCCGGACTTAGAAGGAAAGATGGCGATTCGTCCGATGCCTGTCTTTGAAGAAGGGGACGCTCAAAGTGTGCCGATGGGTGGAACAGGTACAGTTGTAACCAATCAGTCTGAGGATGTCGATTTAGCGAAAGACTTCTTATACTTCGCTAAATTATCTGAAGAAGGAAATGTTCGCTTATGGACAGAGCTGGGCTTTGATCCGCCTCGTTGGGATGTTTGGGAACGTCCAGAACTCCAGGAAGACAACGTCTATTATCAATACTTTGACGACACCATCTTCGATACATTGCTAAGTATTCGCGATGATATTGAGTCGATTCGAATCACGGAGTTTACACCGGATGCTTTAGATGTTTTAGGGGCAAGCATTATGCACAATGCAATTAGAGAAAATAACATGACGCCTAAAGAAGCCCTAGATCAAGGAGCAGAAGAAATTCAATCTTACATGTATTAAGCAGGAAGAGTTTAAGCGGATGAGAAGAAATAACGGCTAGTTATTATAAGAACTCTTCGATAAAAAGAAGAGTTCTTGTAGTAATTAAACGATGTGGAGGGAATCCTATGCAAACCACAGATAAAGACAGTTTTCTTGAAAAAATGAAAAGATTTCTCAATTCAAAAAAAGTAGTCCCTTACGTATTCGTGCTTCCTTTTGTAATCTATTCATCGGTTCTAACTATTTATCCAGCGATACAGGCGTTTATTATGAGCTTTCAGCGTATATTACCTGGCCAAGTGGAGTTTATAGGGTTAGCGAACTATAGTCGACTGATGAATCCGATTTTCTACAAAGCCTTTTCGAATACGATGCTGTATACGATACTAACCATTTTAGTTTTAGTGCCCATACCGATTTTATTAGCGATACTTTTGAATTCTGACTTAGTCAAGTTCAAGACGATTTTCCGATCGTCCTTATTTATGCCTTCTTTAGTTTCAGTCGTTGTTGCAGGTTTAGTATTCCGGTTAATTTTTGCGGAATCTGCTGTATCAGTGGCTAACCAGGTAATTGGTTTTTTTGGAGCAGATCCTATTGTCTGGACGACTCAAAGATGGTCAGCAATTTTCTTAATGGTGACTCTGGCCACTTGGCGCTGGTTAGGGGTTAATATTATTTATTTCCTAGCCGGTTTACAAAGTATTCCAGATGAAATGTATGAATCAGCGGAAATTGACGGAGCCAATGCCTTTCAAAAACTTAGAAATATTACGCTGCCTTTCTTGAAGCCCATCACCACCTTCGTCGTGACGATATCGATTATTGGCGGATTTAGAGTGTTCGAGGAAAGTTATGTTTTTTGGGAAGCGAGTTCTCCCGGAAATATAGCGACTACATTAATCTCCTATCTCTATCAGCAAGGGATTCAAAGGAATGATATGGGGTTTGGAGCAGCTGTAGGTGTTATTGTTTTGCTCTTGATATTTGTGGTTAGTCTCATTTATCTACGATTAACGGGTGCATTTGGGAAGGATGATGAGTAAATGAAGAAGAAAAAAGCACTTTCAGTATTCTTAACAATTATTATCGGAATTGTGTGCTTTATTGCCTTGTTCCCATTAATTGCATTGCTTGTTTCTTCCTTTCAGCCAGCCGTTGAATTAATGAGAAATGGGATTACATTTAATGTTGATTTTGCTAAATTTTCTTTAGACAACTATGTGTATCTATTTACGGAAGCTGCTGAATATTGGAAGTGGTACGGAAACAGTCTGATTGTAACTTTAATCTCTGTTGTGCTGTCTCTATTTTTCTCGTCAATGGTCGGTTATGCCATGGCGGTTTATGATTTTAAAGGAAAAAATGTTTTGTTCTTAGTTGTTTTACTGACGATGATGATTCCGTTTGAAGTTCTTATGCTGCCTCTGTATGAGTTAGTGATTGATTTAGGAGTAGTGAACAGCTATACCGGAATCATCTTGCCGTCGATTCTAGCGGTAAATGCGATTTTTTTCTTTAGACAATACGCTTTGGGCTTACCGGAAGAATTAATGGATGCTGCAAGAATTGACGGAAGTTCAGAATATGGGATATTCTTCCGAATTATGGCTCCGCTTATGAAACCCGCCTATGGTGCAATGACGATTTTACTTGGTTTAAACAGCTGGAATAATTTCCTATGGCCTTTGCTGGTCGTCCGATCGAGTGATTTATTCACATTGCCTATTGGCCTGCAATCCTTAGTTTCGCCTTATGAGAACAACTACGATGTCTTAATTACAGGAGCAGTATTATCGGTTCTGCCGATTGTTATTTTATTTATCGCATTTCAAAAGTACTTTATTTCTGGCTTAACTGCTGGTGGTGTAAAAGGTTAATCTCTAAATATGAAAGGAAATAACCATGAAGAGTCGCAGAATATTTAAAGGTTTTAACCATTTCTTTCAGTATGTTTATGACATTGCAAAATTGAATATTTTATTCCTCCTCTACGTTTTTCGAGGACTTGTCCTTTTTGGTTTGTTCCCAGCGTTCGTTTCTTTACTGAATTGTACGCGACTTGAGTTCTATAAAAAAAGGGAAGAATCTCTAAAAGAGCTGTTTAAAGAAACCTACAAAAGGGACTTTAAGCAAGCCAATCTTGTAGGATGGGCGTTAATGTTTTTTGGTGTGATTCTCTATGCGAATTTTAGAGTAATGCAATCTGCAAATGAAGAAATGCCGTTTTTTATCGTATTTAGTTTCTACTCGTTAATCTTTTTATATTTGACGATTGGGCTGTGGGTATTCCCACTGATGTCTTATCACTACAATACAGTGAAGCAGCATATCGTCAATGCCTTAGTCTTAGGCATTACAAATTTAACAAAAACGCTCATTTTACTGCTGGCTGTTTTTCTCGTTTTCTATATTAGTCTAGCTGTTCCGGCTTTCTTGCTATTTTTTACCGCAAGTCTATTGAGCTTGATTTGCTTGAGAATGACGAAAATACCCATTTTGACTATCAAAGTAAACGCATAATAACTAGGCTCTCTTGCATTGATACGGTCGATATTAGCCAAGCAGAATTAGCCGAGTGCGATAGAGACTCACAATGGTGAAGTGGTGGTGAATCTGTTAGGGGAATTAGACAAGGCCGATTTGAAGTATCCAGAGAATCATTTAGTGGTAAACCATGACAACAGTTTTATCAGTAAGAGCCTAAGTGCTGTAAAACTAACTGCCATTAATCACCTAAAAAGAAGCGATGGGAAAGAAAACAGCTAAATTGGTCATGAACCGAATTGAAAAGGATATACCGATTCACTCTTCTACTTTTCAATTTGAATTAGCGATGCGAAATTCTGTTCACTCATTAGAAAGGGCAGATGAAGAGCCATTCAGAGAACCGGCCTAGAAGAATGATTTGTGGATACTGTATGCCACCACACGTCCAGAAGAGTTGCAAAAATAAGGGATACATTAGGAAAGGAGCTTACTATGTTGGAGGATCTAAAAGAACAAGTATACCAAGCAAATATGGCTCTCCCGCACTATCAGTTAGTTATTTTTACTTGGGGCAATGTAAGTGGTGTCGACCGTGAAAATGAGTTAGTGGTCATTAAACCAAGCGGTGTCGAGTATGGCGAACTTTCTCCTAAAAAAATGGTAGTGGTTGATTTTGATGGAAATATAGTTGAAGGTGACTTAAATCCATCAAGTGATACCGCCACGCACATTGAATTGTATAAAAATTTTGAAACCATTGGCGGTGTCGTACATACTCATTCTCCGTGGGCAGTCGCTTTTGCGCAAGCGGGACAGGATATTCCGGCAGCCGGTACCACTCACGCGGATTATTTCTATGGGCATATACCAGTGACTCGTCAGATGACACCCGAAGAGATTGAACAAGCATATGAAAAGAACACGGGGGCGATTATTGCTGAGACCTTTAAAGAAAAAAACATCCGGCCCGACGAAGTTCCTGGTGTGCTTGTCAATGACCATGGGCCTTTTACTTGGGGGACTTCCCCTGAGAATGCTGTGCACAACTCGGTCGTGCTCGAACGAGTAGCGGAAATGGCTTATCACAGTATTCGGCTAAATTCTGGAACGGTTGAAATGGAACAGATATTATTGGATAAACATTATTTACGCAAGCATGGGAAAGATGCTTATTATGGTCAATAACTAAATTGAAAAGGAGCGCTTAAATGGTAGCAATAGAAGAGAAAGAATTTTGGTTTGTCGTCGGAAGTCAGCATTTATATGGACCAGAGGCTTTAGATGAGGTCGACCGTAACGCCAAAGCCATCGCGCAAAGCTTGAATGAACAAGCAGATTTTGAGTATCCGCTCGTTTACAGAGGCTTAGTCACAACAGTGGAAGAAATTCGAGACGTAATGAAAGAGGTTAACTATCAAGATAAGGTGGCGGGGGTCATCACGTGGATGCATACTTTTTCTCCGGCAAAAATGTGGATTCCGGGGATGAAGCTGCTTCAGAAACCCTTGCTGCATTTATCGACCCAGTTCAATCAAAAAGTGCCATGGGCCACCATTGATATGGACTTTATGAACTTGAATCAGAGTGCGCACGGAGACCGGGAATATGGCTTTATTAATGCGCGTCTGCGGAAAAAGAACAAAGTGGTCATCGGCCATTATCAAGACAAAGATGTGCATGCAGAGATTAAGAACTGGATGATATCCGCCGTCGGCTTTGCCGAATCTCAAAACATTAAAGTGGCTCGTTTCGGGGACAATATGCGAAATGTTGCAGTAACCGAGGGAGACAAGGTGGAAGCGGCGATTCAATTTGGTTGGGCGGTAGATTATTATGGTATTGGGGACTTGGTCGTTGTGATGAATGGAGTGACCGATGAAGAAATAGCTTCTACTTATGCAGAGATTCAAGAACTGTACGAGTTGGATGCCGGCAAGAATAGGCAAGAGTTTTATGAGGGGCAAGTTAAAGAACAAATTAAAATAGAAATTGCACTGCGACGCTTTTTAGAAGCGGGAGGGTACACCGCCTTCACAACCAATTTTGAAGACTTGCATGGCATGATGCAACTTCCGGGTATGGCCGTCCAGCGGTTAAATGCAGAAGGCTACGGTTTTGCAGGTGAAGGTGACTGGAAGACAGCTGCTTTGGATCGTTTAGTCAAAATTATGGCGCAAAATGAAGCGACTGGTTTTATGGAAGATTATACTTACAACCTAGAACCGGGCAATGAATACATTTTACAATCACATATGCTAGAAGTTGACCCAACTTTTGCGGCTACCAAACCGCGAATAGTAGTGGAGCCTTTAGGGATCGGAGACCGAGAAGATCCGGCACGGCTAGTATTTGATGGAAAAGCTGGCGCAGGTGTGGCTGTTTCGATGCTCGATTTAGGGACCCATTACCGGCTGATGGTCAATGAGTTTGAAGCTATTACCCCTGAAGAAGAAGCGCCCAATTTACCAGTCGCCCGAGTCATTTGGAAACCTAAACCTGATTTTAAAACAGGCATCAGAAAATGGATTGAAGCTGGCGGAGGACATCATACGGTCGCAACCCTTGCTGTAGATACAGAAGTCATCCTCGATTGGGCCAAAATGGTGGATTTAGAAGTTCGAGTCATTCGCTGATACCTCCTAAATATAGAGCTATCTAGTCGAAACCTGGGTAGCTCTATTTAAAAAGAAACGTATATCACGAAAAGATAGGTGATGAGAAATGGCAATTGATTTAACACAAACAGCGCTCGGGATTGAGTTTGGTTCCACACGTATTAAAGCTGTTTTAATTGATTATGAATATACCCCTCTAATTAGTGGTGAATATGATTGGGAAAACGAATTAGTCGATGGCATTTGGACCTACGCCGCCGAAGAAATTTGGAGAGGTCTACAGTCAGCTTACCGAAATTTAGCAGAGAGTTTTTCGGAAAAGTACAACCAGCAGCTAACAACTGTGGGGTCGCTTGGTTTTTCAGCCATGATGCATGGGTATTTGCCTTTTGATCAAAAAGGCAAGCAGCTTGTTCCCTTCAGGACTTGGCGCAATACGATTACGGAAGAGTCCTCAGAAAAGCTGTCTGAGCTGTTTCAGTTCAATATTCCGCAGAGATGGAGTGTCTCGCATCTTTACCAAGCGATTTTAAACAAAGAACCTCACGTGAAAGAGATTGATTTTCTCACGACTTTAGCTGGTTATGTGCATTGGCAGTTAACCGATGAAAAAGTACTCGGTGTAGGAGAAGCGGCAGGGATGTTTCCAATTGACAGTCAAACGATTGATTACAATGAAAAGATGCTGCAGCAATTTAATCAATTAGAAGAAAATGAAGCTTTCGATTGGGAGCTAAGAAACATCTTACCGACTGTTAAAAAAGCCGGTGAACAGGCGGGGGTTTTAACAGAAGAAGGGGCGAAGCTGCTCGATCCGACAGGCGTTTTGAAACCAGGTGTTCCTCTAACTCCGCCTGAAGGAGATGCCGGCACAGGCATGGTAGCGACCAATAGTGTTTCCGCCCATACCGGAAATGTGTCAGCTGGGACGTCTATCTTCAGTATGGTTGTACTGGAAGAGGAGCTGTTGGATTATTACGTTGAAATCGATATGGTCACTACTCCTGCTGGCAAACCGGTTGCTATGGTTCATTGTAATAATTTTACGTCTGATATTAATGCATGGGTGAGGCTTTTCAAAGAAGCAATGGAACTGATGGGGAATACCGTGGATACAGGAGAACTATTTACACGGCTGTACAAAGAAGCTTTGCACGCCGATGAAGATGTTGGGAATATCGTAGGTGTTAATTATTATTCGGGAGAGCCGATTACTGATTTTGAAGAGGGGCGACCGCTCTTAGCGCGGATGCCTGACAGCAAATTTACTGTTGCCAACTTTATGCGAGCGCAGATTTACTCGGCCTTAGCGACATTGAAATTGGGAATGGACATTTTAATAAAAGAGGAAGAGGTTCAAGTGGATTATCTGCTTGGCCACGGTGGATTCTTTAAAACGGAATACGTCGGCCAGCAGATTATGGCGGATGCTTTGAAAGTACCGATTGCAGTTATGGAAACGGCCAGTGAAGGTGGACCATGGGGAATGGCTATATTAGCGGCATACGCGGCCGATGATAAAGGGCACCAGACGTTAAGTGATTATTTAGACCAAGAAGTATTTGCATCACAAAAAGCAACAACTCTGGAGCCGGAAAAATTGGGTATGAAGAGTTTTGATTACTATATGGACCGCTATGAGAAAATGCTATCTGTTGAACGAACAGCGGTTGATCACTTAGACTAGAGCATGCAACTACTTCGTGCGAAATAAAAACACTCGAACAGATATTCGAGTGTTTTTTTGCAAGTTTTTTCGATGAGGTAGGTTTTTTAAATCTCCATCAGTTCAAAACTGTGCTTGCGGTCAATTTTAATGGCTTCCACTTCTAAGAAATTCTGGATATTCATTACTGTTGCACCATGCAGACTGGCGTAATTGGCTATTTTAGAAACCTTTATTGGGGCATTCTGGTAAAGGGTATTGCTTAGATGACCATTGACCATGTCGATAATCGACGGCATTTTACTTGTCAGAGCGCTGCTGATATAGACGATATCTGGACCGTAAGAACCAATCAAGTTGATCAAGCCGATACTCAAGTTTTTGGCGAAGTCTTCGATAATTTGGACCGCATTTTTCTTGCCTTTATGAAAATTTTTGATTAAATCGTCGGTTGTCAAACTCTCATCTTGTGCTCTTTCACGATAAAAACGCAGGACAGCACTTTCGGAACAGTATTGTTCCAAGCAGCCATAATTTCCACAAGGGCATTTTATGCCGTTAGGGTAGAGTGTCGTGTGGCCGATTTCCCCGCTGCGGCCTTCGCACCCTCGATATAATTTCTCGTCGATAATAACCCCCGCCCCCACACCGGTATGAATACTCATTGTAATCAGATTTTCATGCTCAGTGTCTAAACTGGCTTCCGCTAAAGCGGCTAAGTTTGCTTCATTTTCAATATAAACCGGTAAATTTAACGCGCGGTTTATTTCTGCCGCTAAATCAATCTGATCTAGATCGTAATAAGGTGTAAAGGTGATCCTGTTTTCAGAAATGACCCCGTGGATAGCAATCGCTATACCGATCAGTCCAAAAGGGGTTTTTTTGAGCAGAGGATTTGTATCGATAAACCGATTGACCAGCTCTACAATCACTGCCACCACATTCTCTTTAGTAATTTCCCTTGACTCCGAAGATAGAGAAATCGTCTCTCCATCCAGGTAAGTGGCCATATAGCTGATTCTATCATAACGTATATCGAAACTGAGAGAGATCCCGGCGCGTTTATTTACTTTAAGCAGGATGGGTTTGCGGCCACCTGATGTAGAACTCGCTCCAATCCCAGTTTCAATGACGATTTCCTCTTCAATAAATTTCCGTACAATTTCAGAAACAGTCGCTTTATTTAAGTTGGCGTTTTTTGATATTTCAGCGCGTGAGATTTCTGGGTTGTTTATAATTTCGGTAAGCACAGTATGTTCATTCTGTTCTCGTATTGTCGACCGACCACTAAGCATATCGAACATCCTTTCTATTTTCTATTCTTTTTAGATCATTTAATTAGTTATTTTAT
This sequence comes from uncultured Carnobacteriaceae bacterium, assembly GCA_964555455.1. Classification (GTDB taxonomy): domain Bacteria; phylum Bacillota; class Bacilli; order Lactobacillales; family Carnobacteriaceae_A; genus Atopostipes. The sequence goes on along the minus strand of CAZKSU010000053.1, from coordinate 3,043 downwards.
TAAACTAACTATATCACATTTTCTAAGAAACGCAACGCTATAATCTTTTTTACTGAGAGAAGCCCTCACCTGGCAGTTGGGGAGAGAGGCTTGTTGCAGGGATTCAGGGTTTATTTTAGGAAGAGGCTATAATAGTTTTGGCTTGAAATTGAAAGCGAATTCATATACTATGTGATTAGTTTGTTTCCTTAACTAACTATAAAAAGGAAAAATATCATCCAAGGAAGGTTGTCAGCATGAAAAAGAGAGAAATCCATGTAGCAAAAACGGGTCGAGACAATGCGGTAGGCGACAAAGAGAATCCTTTACTGACGATTAATCAAGCGGCTGCGCTTGCGAAACCGGGCGACACAGTGATTGTCCATGAAGGGGTGTATCGGGAATGGGTAAAACCTCAGCATACGGGATTTAGCAACAGCCAGCGCATTACCTATATGGCTGCTGAAGGTGAAGAAGTGGTAATCAAAGGTTCCGAGAGAATCACAGAATGGGAACAAGTCGAAAGCACTGTTTGGAAAGTGACGCTGCCCAACAGTTACTTTGGCGAGTTCAATCCTTATCAGGAAGAAGTGACCGGAGACTGGATTCTTTATGAAACGGACGAAAGAAAACATTTAGGAGATGTTTACTTAAACGGGCTGTCCTTTTACGAAGTCGGGTCTTACGAAGCATTGCTGGAACCGAAAGTTCGCGAGACGATTATCGATGACTGGACACAGATTGAAACAGAAGTCATTAATCCCGAGCAGACAAAATATGTCTGGCATGCGACGGTCGATGAAGAAGAGACAACGATCTATGCAAATTTCCACGACAGCGATCCGAATGAGGAGCTGGTGGAGATTAATGTGCGAAAAGCCGTCTTTTACCCAGAGAAGACCGGCGTTGATTACATTACGGTCAGAGGTTTCGAGATGGCGCAAGCGGCCACTCCTTGGACGCCGCCGACAGCCGATCAGCCGGGATTGATTGGGGCAAATTGGAGCAAGGGCTGGATCATCGAGGACAATATGATCCATGACGCGAAAACAAGTGCAATCAGTATTGGAAAAGAAGGATTAACGGGCCACAACTATTATACAAACCGCCGGGATAAGCCAGGCTACCAATATCAGCTTGAATCCGTCTTTACGGCATTGAAGTCCGGCTGGAGCCGCGAGCGCATTGGTTCGCATATTGTGCGCAACAATACGATTTACGATTGCGGTCAAAATGGGATTGTTGGTCACTTAGGCTGTGTCTTTAGTGAAATATATGGCAATCACATTTACAACATCGGTGTGAAAAGAGAATTTTACGGCCATGAAATTGGCGGCATCAAGCTGCATGCAGCGATTGATGTGCAAATTCACGACAACCGCATCCATGATTGTTCATTAGGTTTATGGCTGGACTGGCAAACACAAGGGACGCGAGTGAGCCGCAACTTAATGTACCGCAACAGCCGGGACTTGTTTATTGAAGTCAGTCATGGGCCGTATGTGGTGGACCATAATATTTTTGCTTCTTTTGTTGAGATGGATAATTTCTCGCAAGGGGGCGCATACATTAATAACTTGATTTGCGGCCACATCCGTCATGAACGAGTGCTGGATCGAGCCACTCCTTATCATGACAACCACAGTACCGATGTTGCTGGCTTTGCGGCGATTTACGGCGGCGATGACCGTTACTTCGGGAATGTCTTTGTCGATGACAGCAAAGCGGAAAAGACGGGAACGTCCTTCTTTGACGGCTACACTACATCAATGGAAGAGTACATTGAAGCAGTTCAAAAAGACGCGCCAGGGGATCACGGGCTATTTAACAAAGTCAACCAGCCGGTGTACATCCAAGACAACATGTACTTAAACGGAGCAAAAGCTTTCGAACGAGAAGAGAGCTTTATTGAAGTAGAGGACTTCAATCCAAAAATTGAAGTGCTGGAAGAAGAGGACGGGGTGTACTTGACGATTGAGCTGCCGGATGAGTTTGAGGAGCTGCAGACGCCAGTTTATACAACAAGCACCTTGCCGAGACCGCGCATTGTGGCCTTTGACTTTGAAACACCGGAAGGCAAAGAACTGATTTTAAATGAAGATTACTTGGGCGATCTGCAGGAAGGGCTAAGAAAGACAGGACCAATCGCTTCTCTTGAAAGCGGCGAAAATAAAATAAAAGTCTGGGAAGAAGCTTAAGCAGCAGTCAAGGATAAGGAGAGTAGAGGGATTTTTTAAAAAAATTATTTAACTCTTCTTAATTGTTATGAAAGCGCTTGACATACAGATAAGAGTTCTTTAAAATTAAGTTAGTTAATTTATTAAACTAATCAAATGATTAAAGTGTGAACAACCCAAGTCTAAGTAAAAGAGGAAGGGGACGAATATGTCTTATTTTGAAAATGTAAACACCATCGCCTTTGAAGGGGCACAGTCGAATAATCCATTAGCTTTTAAAGTCTATAATCCGGACGAAAAAGTAGGCGAAAAAACAATGGAGGAGCACTTGCGTTTCGCAGTCGCTTACTGGCACACCTTTACCGAGGATTTATCCGACCCATTTGGAGTGGGCACAGCCATCCGTCCGTGGGATAAACACTCAGACCCAATGGATAAAGCCAAAGCGCGCGTTGAAGCCGCTTTTGAGTTGTTTGAAAAATTGAATGTGCCATACTTTGCTTTTCACGATGTCGATATTGCGCCTGAAGGAGAAACCTTAAGCGAAACGTTCAAGAACCAAGACACCATCGTTGAAATGCTGAAAGACTATATGAAAGACAGCAAGGTCCAACTTCTTTGGAATACCGCGAACAACTTCACACATCCGCGCTTTGTCCATGGAGCAGCCAGTTCAAACAATGCAGATGTCTTCGCTTATTCGGCAGCGAAAGTAAAAAAAGGCTTAGAGGTCGGAAAAGAATTAGGCGCTGAAAACTATGTCTTCTGGGGTGGCCGTGAAGGGTACGAGAGTCTCTTGAATACCGACACGAAGCTGGAGATGGATAACCTTGCTCGCTTTTTCCATATGGCCAATGACTATGCGAAAGAAATCGGCTTCGATGCCC